>NZ_DAIUEH010000014.1:0-95590 GCF_036845245.1 Methylobacter sp. | reverse complement strand
TTTATCCATTCCAGAATAATACGCCTTTTGGGGGGCGAGTGCGTAACATCAGTTAATAACTGATGTTACGCACGGACCGTATTTCTCCCGTTTGCCGCGCCGAGCACCGGAGCTTTTATCGAGAACAGCCCGTTAGGGGTGCGGCAGGGAGGCCGCACGTCAGCAGAGGGGCAGGAGCCCCTTCTGCTGACCCTCGATAAAAGCGAGGAGCGCAGGAAGCAAGCGGCAACCGGGCCGCCTTTTCTTTGGTTACTTTCTTTTGGCGGAGCAAAAGAAAGTAACTCGCCTTCGGGTGCGACAAACCCGATTCAAATAACCGTCGCGCTAGCGACACTTTTAATAAAATTGTTAGTACAGTCTTCTAAATTCGAATAACTGAGTAACATCAGTTAATAACTTGAACCACTGATTTTTTTGATTGCCGAATTGCTTATAAGGTTAACCGCCAAGTGTCCGGTCCTGTTTTTTTTAAACCAGCCGAGTACCTATTCAAAATGCTGCGAATCAAAATCCGGCCAATAATATACAAAAATGCCACACAAGCCTTACTGAATACTTTTTTCCAGACGACAGGCTGCTTTGTCTTGGGTAAAACAATAAAAGGAAACTTGCTGATTGCAAGTTCTTTACGTTACTCGTAAAAAAAGGAACCGGCAGGAATACCGCTAATCCCATCCGCCAGCTTGACCATCAAGCCATTAACGTATTTGGGATATCGGTATTGTTCACTGCCGGCTCCTCTTACATACCGTTGCAACTGTACTTTCCTGATTAACCTAAAAGAGCGTCCTGAAAACGCTTCAAGATCAAACTAACCTAAACTGCAAAACGTCAGGAGATCCCGCCCGATCTATCCGCATGTCCTGAATGCCCCATTTCCACCGTTACAGGCGATACAAATCCGAAATAAGCCGCAGCCAAAGCTACCAAAAAATGCAACCAGACATCATGTCCAAAAAGCGGCACCAGTCCGAATAGTGTACTCAATGCGGGGATAAGCCCAAACACGCCAAGCACGCTATATAAAACGGCTAGGCTGCGGGCGTACAGACGGGAGGCGTCAAGATCCTTGTAAACCAGGATGCCCCACGCACCGATCGCCAAATGCACGATATTGTGCAGGGAATTGACCGGAAACATGCCGAACAGCAAGCTATATTCGGTCGATATGACCGGAGCGTCTGGGGCCGGAGGCGTCATTAAGGCTGGAAAAAAGCCTAGTACACCAACAACAACAAAAACAACACCAATCGATAGGGTAAACGTACGTATATTCATGGTTTCCTCCAGCTAACTTAAAACCTGATATCGAGATATAAATCGGAACAGCTATGCAACCATTTTCCGCTTCATCGCTTTCCACCGTGTCCGTATCCTTCTCCGTTTCCATCTGCGCAGCCGGATCATCCTTTTGACTAACGCGGCTATATCCATGCCTGCTTTTTCCTTGATGAAAATCTTTTCTTCTTCCTCGTTGAGGGTCGATCATTTCGCCGAATGTGTTGATCTCGGCACTGTAATGGTCGTCGATGGGATCCCTAGACTGTGGCTGTGAGATTAACTTTATTGCCTCGGCATGTTCCGTTTCTGTTTCACTTTAGCCCAACGACAATACAACTTGCTCCGCAGCAGTGACAAAAGACGAATTCATCCGACTGGAAAAATGATACGGTTATCCGACCGCAACGTCTGTACGTTGACGTACATAACCTCGTTCGTTTAATGGGTGTATTACGTCGGGAGAAATGTACATCCTGTCTTTCCCCAACATCAAAATCAGGACTTACAGCGGGTTTCGCATAGGTCCCGACACCAATACACGGCCTTGATAGCCCTTGGCATGATAGGCGGCCAAAACCTCGTCCCCCGCCGTACCGCCTCGCCCTGCCCGCGCCAACGCGACGCAGAGGCTGCCGCTAAGACGAGCGCCGTAAACGTCCGGGTGATTTTGCAGAAGTTCCGCCAGGCAATCGAGCTCGGCAACCGAAACCTCGAAATCGTTGCGCAAACTCGCATGGGATGCGTTCATCAACGCACCGAACTCGTCCGCAGAAACACCGGATATCGCATCAAGTACGCGCCGGTTTTCGGTCACGACATGGCGCACCCTGCGGTTCAGCGGTTCCGGCAGAGCTTCCGCAGCTGCCGGATCGTCGAGGTCACGAAGCATCGCGATACCCAGCCTGCGGGCCGCGTCTTCGCATTCCGCACGACGCTGGTTATGAAAGTTGAGCGACACGCCGCTGTCCAGTACGACAAGTTCGCTCTGTTCCGGGAGCGACAATAACCGACGTTCCAGAGTCCGCGTATCCAGGAACAACATATGTTGCTGATCGGCCAGACTGGCCGCCATCTGGTCCATAATCCCGCAACGCACACCGGCAAAACGGATCTCCGCCTGCTGGGCGAGAAGAGCAATATCGATGTCATCCACGGGAAGATGAAACAACGCGCGCAATCCCCGCAGTACAGCCACCTCCAGCGCCGCGCTGCTGGCCAACCCTGCGCCCATTGGCACGTCCGAACGGATAAGCACATTAACCGGAGCCATCACATTAATCATTTCTTCCCGCAGTACTTCGAAGCAGCCCGCCAGATAAGCCGCGAAACCGGACGGAAAGGCGCCGCCCGCCTGGTAATGGAAAAGCCCGTCCATGTTCATTGAACGGAACCGGCTCCATTGATCGGGACTCCGGGACAATTCCACCCAAGTGCGTTGCGGAATGGCAATGGGCAGCACG
This sequence comes from Methylobacter sp., assembly GCF_036845245.1. Taxonomy (NCBI): domain Bacteria; kingdom Pseudomonadati; phylum Pseudomonadota; class Gammaproteobacteria; order Methylococcales; family Methylococcaceae; genus Methylobacter; species Methylobacter sp. The sequence continues at coordinate 92,849 of NZ_DAIUEH010000014.1, read as the reverse complement.
AAACCGTCGTTGTCATCGGTGTGCTCACCCAGCAGGTTGACCCGGCCTGGCGCACTGGCTTCGACCTCCGGATGGGCACCGAAAAAATCAGCAAACTTCAGCAGGTTGGGCTCACGATAATTCATAAGTCAGCCTCTACCGCCTGCAACGCCTTCACCTTGTCCTCCGTCAACGCATCGTTAGCGAACATTCCTGCGGCAAGCTCCGTACCGGCTGGATATTTCAACCGATCGAACGTGGATACCGCTTTGATCGGTAGTAGCGTTTCGACCAAACGCTCAGGCACATCGTGCGCTAAACCGGTCAGAGTCGGAAAACGGTTGTCAAACACTGCGATATTGTAATCACCGACCGGCAATTCGGCAGGATTGGCTGTATTACCCGAGGGCCCAAAAGGATTGCATTCCGGCGGAGGATGAAATATACGGGTCTGACGATAAGCCACATAAGCCACCGATTCTCCGCGCAATGGATGGCTGCCCTTCGGAGCTTCCAATGGCGAAGGCTTGATGGCTACATCAATAGGCCGACGGCTGTATAGACTAAGCTTACGACCATCGATTTTCTCCAATTCAAGGCTGTTCATGAGGTTCTCCACGGACCGCGTTGGCGATGTCTTCAAGAGCTATCTTCGGGGTGCGATCGGAAAACAATAGCCCGTTGGCCTCCTGAAAAGTATCGGCGAATTGGGTATAGCAAAAACCGCTGAGCATCGCCGTGCAACGTACGACTTCGATGATTGCATGGATTTGTTTCCGGAATTCCTCCGGATCGTCAATCCGGATATCACCCAAGCCTTGATTATAGCGCTCGTCGTCCGGGCGGATAAAAGCGACGCCGCCGAATTCCGAAAGCAGAACCGGCTGACCTCGATGGGGATGGCCGTCGAGAGTCAGAATGCGCCCGCCTGTCCAGCGTCGATCGAAAAAATCCTGCAACTTCACTCCCGGCCCATAGCGCGCGCGGATATGATCAGGATCGGCATCGTAGTCGTGGATGCCGATGATGTCAGTCGCGGAACTTTCCCAGCCGTCGTTACCGATCACCAGGCGTGTTTGATCGAATGAACGGGTCAGGTGGTAAAAAGCCTGGACCGCGTCCTGAGAGGCCGACAGGGACGGTAGATCGGGCACATCCCAGGATTCGTTGAACGGCACCCAGATCAGTACGCAGGGATGACTGATGTCGCGCTCGATCACTTCGATCCATTCCGCCAACAACCGGCTGATGGCCTTGTGGGTAAACCGGTAAGTACTGGGCATCTCGGTGCAGACCATCAGGCCCAGCACATCGGCCCAATACATGTAGCGCGGGTCCTCGATTTTTTGATGCTTGCGCACACCGTTGAAGCCCATGGCCTTGGCCAGCTCGACATCCCGCCGCAATGCCTTTGCGTCGGGAGCGGTCATCAGCGAATCCGGCCAGTAACCCTGGTCCAGCACCAGCCGCAGCGAATAAGGCCGACCGTTCAGCAGGATGCGCTCGGACTGGACGCCTATCGAGCGCAATGCGGTATAAGAAATGATCTCATCGATCACCTCGCCGTCACGAAGCAATTTGATTTCGGCGTCGATCAAAGTCGGATGTTCCGGCGACCACAGCATTTCATTTCTAAAATCGTCAATTCCAGGATCGGACAGCCCGATTCGCCGGTGTACTTCACCGGCGGTGACGTAGTAAGTATCTTCGGCCAGTAATCGGTTTTGGCAATGCAGGCAAACCGAGACCGAAGTTCCTTCAGGCTGACTCCCGACCACATAAGCATCGAAGCCGATATCCCAGTGTTCCAGGTTGGGCGTCCAACGGATATTCTGGATATAAGTAGCACTGACGCATTCCAGCCACACAGTCTGCCAGATGCCGGTCGTTCGGGGATACCAGATGCCGTGGGGTTCCAGCAGCCAGTCCTGCTTGCCGCGCGGCTTTTCCAAATCATGCGGATCGTCTTCGGCCCATACCGCGATATGTTGCAGTGGCCCCGCAGCCAGAGCGAAAGTGATGTCGGCGCTGAACGGCGTATGGCCACCCTGATGCTCGCATACCTTCAGATCGTTGACCCAGACCCGCGCCTGCCAGTCGACAGCGCCGAAATGTAGCAGAATCCGTGATCCGCGCCAATCATCAGGCAGATTAAATTCGCGCTGATACCAGCAGGCCCGGTGAAATCCGGTATCGCCAATCCCGCTCAAGGCGCTTTCCGGGGCAAATGGCACGTTGATCGTCAACGGCCAGTCGGAAACGTCTCGCGGCGTCCTGAATTTCATTTCATTATCGAAACCAAAACGCCACGGGCCGTCAAGCGACATCCAGCCGGCTCGGCGAAATTGAGGTCTTGGATAGATGTCATCCATCATGGCGTTCAATATTGCCCCGGCCCTTCGGAAATCCCGGTTGCAATTACGCCGGAGTTGATAACCCTGCGAGCCGGGACAGCAATCCGTTTGGCCTGGAGTCCCCGCACGGACTCGACAGCCTGCTTGCCTACCAAAAAGGCATGGTCGGCATTGTAGTACTCCCATTCGCTGTAACGGCCGGCAAGAATGATGTCGCGCTCGGCCAGCCAGTCCCGGACCAGCTTTAGGTTGGCGGCGCGGGCATGATCGTAAATCACATAGGCATACGGCATGTCCACTTGATTGGCGGCCCAAACCGGATCTTCCGGAGAAAAGATGCCTACTTTATGACAATCCCGAATACATTGCTGAATCAGCGCATCGCCATCGCAGGGCAATGGTTTTCCGGGCGCATAAGTTATTTCGCAAGTCAGACCGAAACCGCCGGGCGGATTACAGTGGGGGTTGGCGTTGCCCTGCACGAATATACGATGAAATACGGTATCCTCCGGATAGTAAATCCAGTATTTTTCGGTCAGATTAGGCCGGCCGATCCCGAGATTCACAGATCGGACAGAGACATGCCGTAGCGCCTCCGACGCTTGACGAATACGAACCGGCACATCGCCGCGAAGGCTCTGAAACAGAATCGGCAGAGGCATGGTACTGATTAAATGACCGTATTCCAGCGTAGAACCATCAGCCAGGGTCACGTTATGCCGGCCCGGTGAAATCGACACGACTTTGGAGTTCAGGCGCAACCGGGTCTTCAGGTATGGAAGAAAACCATTCATCAGCGACTGGAAACCGCCTTTTAACGGATAACGTGTGTGCAGGTCGTTGCTGTAGACGGAGACCCCGCGATCCTGCCAATGAACATTGTCGCCCAGCAGCTTGCGGTACATCTCATGCACGTAAGGCTCTTTGGAAAAGATGATGTGACCGGCAAAATCGAAGGTAAAGCCATTCTCTTCCAAAGAGCTGCACCATCCGCCAACCGTGTTATTCGCCTCCAGCAGCACTGAATCCTGGGCATGAAAAGCCGCGGATAATCCGGTCGGGCCGGCGCCGATAATAGCGACCTTAGTACGATCTTTCCTGGCCCGTGCCTTGGCAGGCGCTCCCCGCACCCGGCCCTTTTGAATTTTGCCGATTTCTTCCACCATGGCTCGGGCAGTCATGTCCCAAGATGTGTTCAACAAGATTTTGCGTATTCCGGTGAGCCGTTGGTTAAACTGCTCGGCGCTCTGGTTCAACGCAAGATCGCAGGCGGAGAGGAATGCATCGGCGGTATCGCCGAGATAAACAATATCGCCGTAAGGTTCGGCCACATCGGCAATTGGCGTACTGACGATGGGTTTCTCCGCCGCCATATATTCCAGCGTCTTGGCTGGACTGATGAAACGGGTCGACTCGTTGCAGGCGAAAGGAAGCAGACAGACATCCCAACCCGCCAGAAAAGCCGGCAGCTGATCGTAACTCTGTTGCCCCCAATAGTGGATATTGGGATGTTGGGGCAATTGTCCCGGATCGATTCTGGTGACAGGCCCTACCATCATCAGTTGCCACTCGGGCCGCTCAAGGGCCATTTGGTCCAGTAACGGCAGATCTATGCGTTCGTCAATAACGCCGAAAAAGCCGAAACGCGGTCGGGGCCGGCTTGCCTGCTCGACGTGGTCAAGCGCTGTATCGCGGGCTTTTCCGAAGTGGGCTGCATCAACGCTATTCGGAAAATAATGCACATTGGGGTGGCGGTCGCGCTTGGCCCGGTACAAGCTTGGACCTCCGGTGAACACCAGGTCCACACAGCGATAAGCTTCCGCCTCCCATTCCAGAAATTCCGGCGGTGCATACTTAGAGGCGGACAACTCGTCCATCACGTCGTAGACCATCGCCAAAGGCTTGAGCCGACGGGCCAGCGGCAGGGCCATGGGCATATAGAGCCAGACCAGAAGGTCTTGCAGGGCTTCTCGATCAACCAGTTGGTCGAGAAGAATGCTGAGCTGGTGCAGTTGGTTGCCGTTGAAGCCCGGATCGGGAATGGTCGTGTACGGCGTGCAAACCAACACGGAAGAAACCGACCGCTCGAAGCGCCAGTGCGCGGCTTGCCAAGTCTCGCAGAGTACCGGCTCTTCGATGAACATAACACGAAAACGCTTTGCCAAGCGTGACAGCAAATGTTGCGGACGCTGCCATACCCAGTTCCATCGCAGATGTGAGAAGACAATGATCGTAGGTGTCTTATCCATAATCCCTCCTTAGGAATAGATGCAGTTGAATATTTTGTAGCCGATCAGCGACATCGTGGATTTCAGGATCGGCTGCCGGATTGACTATCCGTGCGCACCACTTCTAAGTAGCGCCATTTAAAGTGCGCCATACTGGTGCCGGTTAGCGGCGGCACCAGTATGGAACGTAGTATCGGCGCCGCCTTGCAGTAACCGGCAACACCCACCTTGGCCTGGATAGCTACCGCCTCCGGCAGATGTCCACGTTTATTACCCGTACCAAGCTGCTCACCCAAGTGAAGGCCAGAATAGGATTACCCTGCCGCAACGTCTGTACGTTGACGTACATAACTCACCGTTCGTTTAATTTGAGCCAAAGTTTGTAACATGAACAAGTTTAAGAACCGATTAAGGGTATTCCTCTGCTATTGGAATGTAGGATGTGCAGGTACGCCTTGGCGGATAAGGCACACAGCGCACCAATCATGGACAAAGCGACGTTACAGCTGTTTGAATATGAATGGCCTGAGAGTTGAGTTTTAGCGATGGGCGACAGCATGGACAGGTTCTACAGGCGTGCAAGCCTCGCTTGCGAACAGGCAGCCTGTACTCCGATTAATCCCGCCTTAAATGGATAAACAAAAAGACCCGGCGATAGGCCGGTTGGGTGGGTTCCGATAATGATCTATTACTAACTGATGTTACGCACTGTCCACGAAAGCACGAAAAAATAAAGAGCCATATCTTTCTCGGCTGAGGATTCCTCGACAAATAACTTTCGCTTACGGTTCTTCAATACCCCGTAGGAGCGAGCCGCGCCCGCGACTTTTAGGCCGCGTTGCAGATTTGTCGTGCTCTTATCGCGGGCACGGCCCGCTCCTACAACACTTCGCTCTCGTTCGTACGGACTCCGGAATGCAGCGCGTGGGGACAAGAATAATTTATTGGGCCTATAGCGGCTATATATTTTGCTATACCGCTAATCAACCCAAATCATGCGGACTTGTTTTCAACAACGAATAGAGAGCAGCGCTTTACTCGCTCCTGTTGTGGTCTTCAGTTACCTTTACCCAGCTACGAAGAATTTCCGCTACGCTCCATGCTTGAGCGATACAGCCTCGCGGGGCGTATAAACCCTCGGCATCAAAAACTTCGCTGACCGAACCGATACAGGCTTCATGCAGGTGCCTCTCCAATAATCGATCAAGAAAATCACGCACATCTTTGCGCTGTTCGGGATACACGCGCAGCCAGGCATCCACATAAGGCCCTATCAGCCAAGGCCAAACAGTGCCTTGGTGATAAGCGGCATCGCGGGTGCGAAGGTCGCCATGATAATCGGCTTTATAATCGGGATGATCCGGGGACAGTGTGCGCAGACCCACAGGCGTCAATAGCTTGTCTTTGACCGTCTGAAATACAGCTTGCCAATGTTCTTGGTCCAATACCGGATAGGATAGCGCTATGGAAAACAACTGATTGGGCCGACATGCCGGGTCATCTTGGCCGTTTTCGCCGTCGACCAGATCATACAGACACCCGGCCTGTGCATTCCAAAACCGTTGATTGAAGCTAAGCCGGGCGGCATCGGCGAACTTTGCCATCTCGATTGCATGTGAGTGCTGATTTTCCTCGTTCATCCACTTTTCCATGATGCGCAGTGCGTTGTACCACAGCGCATTGATTTCAACCGCTTTGCCGCGGCGCGGCGTAACCACCCAATCGCCTAGTTTGGCGTCCATCCAGGTCAACGCGTAACGCGGATCACCCTGGATCAGCAGGCCATCATCGGCATCGCGATGAATACCGAAGCGAGTGCCCTGAATATGATGATCAATAATATCCAGCAGCTTGTGCAACAGTTCCTTAAGCATTCCCCTGTCTCCGGTGATCTCGATATAACGGTCCAGCGCATGGAAAAACCAGAGCGTCGCATCGGCGGTGTAATATACGCCTTCGCTTTCACCTTCCGGGAACATGTTGGGAATGAGGCCGTCACGCAGATAATGGGCAAAAGTGCGCAGAATATGTCCCGCCTCGATATGCCGCCCGGTAGTCAAGGTCAGGCCTTCCAGGCTGATCATGGTGTCCCGCCCCCAATCGGTGAACCAGTGATAACCGGCAATGATGGTTCGCACATCGCCGCCGGTTGCACGGACACGCGTAGTTTCGGCAATCCGCTCTATCGGCGCGATAATAAATTGATCGGCTGCCAGCACTAACTGCTTTGCCAAACCTATATCCAATTCCGGACGTGCCGCCGCCAGTAAACGTCGACGCCGTTCCAGCTCGGCCTGAAATGCTTCCGCAGGAGACAGCGCCAGAATGCTTTCCCAGCTTTCAGCTGAAGCGATCAAAGTGACATCTTTACCCGCGGCAAGATCAACGCGAAAATAACCGGGACTCCAAAGGTTACCCTGGGCTTCATAGCCTCTTTGTTCTTCTATACGGTAAAGAATATCGCTAAAGCGTTTGGTTTCAATCGTGAATGCCGGGTTTTCGCCATTAACGTAAAGCCGTAAAGGCGGAATCGAAAGCCCATGAATTTCAAGACGTCCGGCCAATGCTTGAAGATCATAGGACTCCACCGGTAATCCTTCGTTCAACGAAGCGTCATGGCGACGAAAATGCACGGCCACACGAATCTTAAGCCGTACCGGTCCTGTCCCTGAAACCAGGCGATAGCCCACATGAACGGTATTGCTCATGTAGGGCATCAATATCCATTTTTCAATCACATGACCGGCCAGCTCATAGCGCCATACCGGCAACCCGGATTCCAGCCGGAACTCGCGCAAACTGGACATGCCGTGTAGATCCAGGGCGCCGCCTGCCAATTCGATACCGCCTATTTTCTGGCTGCTGCCATCAGGAAACCGAACCAGTTCACTCAGTTGATTGAGCATCACGTAGCGGCCTTGGGGATCGGAAAGCGAAGCGGTTAAAAAGCTGTGAAAACGGCGAGTGGGCACCCCCGAGATCGTCCCCGACGCATAGCTGCCAAGACCGTTGGTGACTAACCATTCGTGTTTTAGTAAGGCTTCCTGTTCGTCAGGGTCCCCGGTCCAATTCGTTCGAATAACAATGTCACTTTTCATGGTTAGCAGGTTCCTTCGGTTGGGTGACAGGATTTAGCACAACAGCGGATTCGCCTTGAAGATACCAGTTGCCTTTTCTGGGCCAAGGCGGCATGCCCATGCCGCCATAATGCGGGTCCTCGCTGAACCACATTGCATCCCAAACACAATCTTTAGGTGGGGCCAACAGCGGTTCCGGAGCGGGCACAAGATGAATATCCCGGCTCAGGTTAACCAATAAAAGCCGGTCATCGCCCGGATTCTCCCCGAAAAAACGTATCACCAAGGCATCAGGGCTTAACACGGCCCCATCAATACGGTTGCTTTGCTGACTGGCCTGAAATACCGGGTCATTACGGCGCAGGTTTAACAAATCGCGGTGTAAGTCATATTCTTCCTTATGCAGATTGCGGTCGTTCAAATCCAGTTTTGAACGGGTAAACGTTAGCGGATCGCCGGGATCAGGCAGTCGGGCCTGCATTTCCGGTGTTGCCAAGGCGCGAAATTGGGCCAGAAAATCAGAGCGGCCCTGCTCCACTAATTGAGCAATTTCATCTTTATGGTCGGCAAAATAAAAGAACGGACTGGTGGCGGCAAACTCCTGGCCTTGAAACAACATCGGCGTTTGCGGCGCCAATAAGAGCAACGCAGTCATTGCCCGGTAGCGATTAGGACTGGTCAATAAATGGATACGTTTGCCGCTACCGGAGTTGGCCAATTGATCGTGATTTTGTATAAAGTTGACGAACTTGGCCGGAGGCATGTCCAGCGACAGAGTTCCGCGCGTGTTGTTTTGCCAGGAGTACCATTGACCCTGATATAAAAAACCCCGCTTCAAGGTGGATACAAATTCCTGTGCGAACCCCCGGTAATCGCTGTAATAAGCATCGGCGCGCCCTGTCATCGCCACCATGGCGGTATGATGAAAATCGTCGTTCCATAACGCGTCTATGCCGAAGCCTCCGTGTTCAGGAGGCGAAAACAGTTTGGAATCTTGCGGCTCATTCTCGCCAATGATAAAGGTAAGGCGCGGCGCCCCTGCTTTGCGCACGGCCTGAACGATATCGGCAATAATATGTTTAGCCGAGCTATCGAAAATCTGCTGGGTTGCATCAATACGCAAGCCGTCAAGATGGAACTCTTTAATCCAATAGGCGGCATTGGCCAGTATATAGTCTCGCACTGGGCCTGAATTCGGCCCATCGAAATTCAGCGGATCGCCCCAATCGCACTGATAGCGGGTAGAAAAATAATCGTTTGAGAATTTCTCCAGATAATTACCATCCGGGCCCAAATGATTGAATACCACATCCAGAATGACGCCAAGACTCACGGCATGCGCCTGGTTAACAAAATACCGGAATTCGTCCGGAGTTCCATAAAGCCGTGTCGGCGCAAACCAATTGACGCCGTCATACCCCCAACCGAACCGGCCCGGAAAATCGGCCACCGGCATGATCTCCAGAACCGTCACGCCCAGCGCAGCCAGTTCAGGCAGTTCTTTGGCCGCTGCGACCCAACTGCCTTCATGAGTAAAGGTGCCGATATGCATCTCGTATATGACTTGACCGTGGGCTTCAACTCCCGGCCAGGCGGCGTCCGTCCAATCGAACGTTAAAGCATCGACGACTTGCGAGGGCCCATGCGGCCCCTGGGGTTGAAAACGCGAGGCGGGATCGGGACACGGTTGCGGCTCATCATCCAGCAGGTAGCGGTACAAGGTGCCTATGCCGGCTTGTTGCGAAATGACCGAAAAATAACCGTTTTCTTCGCTTTGCAGTTCAACTTCAATCGGCGGATGAAGAGGATCAACCTCTTCGCCTTGAGCATTCATTACCAGACTGACTTTCTTGCTCTGAGGCGCCCAGACTCGAAAATGTACGCCTTTTCCCGGCACTCGCTCTGCCCCGACCGGAAATCTCCGACTATGATTCAATTCGGTAGTTATCTGTTCGCTCATCATTATTGTTCCCTGTAAGTCATTAAAAATTAAACTATTGTCACTTTAAATTTTTACTACGGTTCAGAAACTCAAAAAGCCAATCGCCCCCTAACTGATACTACGCTTGTCCACGAAAACCACAAAAAACACGAAAAAATAATACACAAATCTAATCCGTTAGACGTAGCGCCTTAAATGCTAAGACGAGCACAGCACGTCCTTCCAACTGAACAACTTACCCCTATCACAGCCGTTTCAATACATCACATAGGTATAATCGGTGTTGTGTTTTTCGTGAATCACATCACCGTAAGCTCACTAATGATGGCGATATCACAGATAATCGATTAAAAGTCATAACAACCCTTATGATGGCGTTGCGGTAAAAATCAAGTCATGCTCATTGGGCGCGATTGCCCAGCGTCGGCATATGCCGACTTAAACCTACCAAGCCACACACTTTAGTCAGTATTAATTACCACATTCCGGTAATGATAGATATCCGTATACTTTGCAAAATACCTTCAACTTTTCAATACTTAAACAGCCAACCGGAAAAATAGTATGAAAAACAAACCGAAACTATAGATATTCCGCCGCTGGGGATTTTTCGGGTTGATCCTGAAACCCGGGATAGTTATTTCAAGCTAAATCAGTTGACCGATAGCTGCGATATTAAGCAGAGTGAATGGTTTCTTGGTTTATATAATATTCCGGGAATTGCTCTGATTCTCCAAGCGATTCCGATTGGAATACCGATATTGCAAGATCGCTTATCCACTGAAGCAATATTGGAGTATTTATCCCCGGAAAAGATAAGATCGGCCGTACTCGGGATCGATCGTGACACAGAGAGCTATGATTCAAGTATGCCCAAGCAATTAGCCGAATTCCCGAAAGCTTACCGGTCATGCGGAACGGTGATGCTTCCTTATCAAAGCCAAAAAGTGGAACTATGGATCAGGTCGGATTAAGTATTCCTACGCATTGTAAAAGTCATCTTTTTATTCATTTAATAGCGTTCCACGGCATTATCTATAGTGATGCAAATGAAAAAATTAATCTTCGCAGCGATTCTATTTCTGGGACTCATCGGTGGAGCAAAAGCACAGCCTACGCTTGGAGATGCAATCAATAATCCGATTGTGATAAGGACCATATTGCCTTTGGTTTCTTGTGAGGAGTTTGTTGTCAGGGATAATTTATTCCTTCCAAAATACGACAAAAGAATATGGCCGCTGATTACAAGCGGCTGTGAGATAGAAATTAGAGAGTTACAGGAAGTCTGTATTCTGGTAACTGAGTATGAAGATGATGACTGCGATATCATTACAGACAACTTGTTAAGGCATCACTATAAAGACATCGTAAACGACCTCATTAAAGAAGATAGGGGGATGTAAGCACCGGATTAATCACAATCGCTTATTTGCCTACTTCCGAACAAGCGACGCTGATCCTTTCAGGCGTTGCCGCCAGCTTCAATGCGGAAAGGTTTTCTTGCGCCGGTAAGGGATAAACGCCGGGGAAAATATCGTCTTCAAAATTGGCGTTATCGGCAAAAATGATATTCAAATTGTGCGTAAGACGGTCGGGCGACCGGTACCAGGGCAGCAAACCCTGCTCTTGCGATACGATTGCACCGCTTGTGTCGAAATCCAATCTCCCCGGTTCTTTGTAATATTTGATCAAAGTAAAGGCATTAACGATAAACCGCAGCCGTCTCCAGCCTCTGAGCTTTGCACTCCAACGCGATTGGTCCCGCTGCCTGTTTTCGAGTAAAGCCATGTAATTATTCATCGATAGTACCGATTCAACTTCATAGGAAAAGGTCAACGCCTGACTGAAACTCCATTCAACAGGAATACCCGCATGGACCAGAGTAAAGTTGAGCTTCGAATCGTGGTGAATAAAGCTACGGCGGCGCAACCACTTTAGAAGTTCGTCCCGGTCCGGGGCATTAAGAATGTCGTCCAGCGTATCACCCGCTTCCGTCTGTTCGAAGCCTTCTGCCACCGCCAACAAATACATTTCCTGATTGCCCAGCACGGTAACGGCTTTTTTGCCCAAGTCTTTGACGAACCTGAGTACAGCCAACGATTCAGGCCCTTCATTAACCAAATTACCGGTAAACCATAAGCAGTCGTTTTCCGGATCAAACTGTATTTTCTCCAGTAATTTTAACAGTAACTGATAATTGCCTTTTACACTGCCGATGGCGTAGGTGGTCATAATTTTTAGCTTCCAAGTCCGTATTGCTTATGGAATATCAATTATGGTGCCATAGCCCAAGAACATTTATTTATAGGAAACAAAACTAACAATAAGCCTTTGATAAACGTTAACTATAAAAAAATAAATATTTTTTGAATCGCGTCCGGGCGACCTGCCCGTCACAGTTATGAGTCGTTACTTTGTAACAAAACCGCCGAGTTTCCAGTCATATTGTTACGAAGTTGACCAGGAAATACCTCGCCTTATCCGGTCGTTCTTCATCGCATGTTGCTTCTGAAGCGGGCTGCCAATCGCTGCTATGAAAAAAATAGAGGTTGGTTTAAATATTGCTGTGCATTTAACAGGCAAATTAACTCAGGTTTCATTATGAATAAGATCGGGATATTTTACGGCTCTGAAACAGGTATGACAGAAGCGATGGCTCAGATCATGTACAGGGTTTTAGGCGATGACATTGCCAGTGAACCGGCTAATGTTAATCAGGCAAGAGTATCGGAACTATTGCAATATAAAGCGCTCATTCTGGGAGCGCCCAGTTATGGGGTCGGCGAACTGCCCGGCAGAAAGACAGGCAGCGAGTATGGCAACTGGGAAGAGTTTTTATTCCGGCTGGATGATGCCGATTTGTCCGGAAAACGCGTTGCCCTGTTTGGCCTGGGTAATCAACAGAAATATTATGATCGCTTTGCCAGTTCCCTGATTCATTTGTATCAGCACTTTGTTGCTTACGGCGCAGAGGTTATCGGTGCCTGGAGTACCGAAGGCTATCATTTCACCCGCTCGCACTCGGTTATCGACGATAAGTTTGTCGGCCTGGTGCTGGATCATCATAGCCAACCGGAAATGACTACAACCCGGATCATAAGCTGGCTGGAACAGATTAAGCCGGGCTTGTTGGAGAAATTAAATTAATGCTTTCGCCCTGCCAAGTCACCGGCATCAAGTTAAGCCGGAATGAGTTATTGTCGGTTATTGGTGGGCGCGAATTCATTCGCGCAGTGGCATTTAAAAATCGCGAATGAATTCGCTCCCACACAATATTAATTAGCCATCTTAGCAAAAAACGGTCAGGACGGATTCTTAACCAAAGGATATTCATGATGACGAACGAACGGAACAACGCCGACAGCATCAGGCAATTCTGCCGGTATATCGCCGAACAAAAACCGGTCTTGAAAAATCAATACGAACAGTTGCTCGCGCAAGACCTTTCGCGGCAACAATGGGATGGCTGCTTTCAACGCAATGTGCTGGCCGTCTTGGAACAGGCTTATGACGAGGCGCTGGCTTTTGTACAGACGCTGCCGTTCGATAGCACCGCGAGTCCTGTTAACCAAGGGCTATCGGATTTGACCAAACAGGCTCTGGGCGCTTTCGACGGGTTTGTCGACGATTTTTTATTGTTTGTCGTCGATAAACACCGTACCTCGTGCGCGTTATCCAATTTCCCCGACGAACATAAACCGGATAAAACTTACGTCAACGAAGTAATGCGCGAAATCGCCGGGCTTTGGCAAAACTTTGCTTTAACTGTCAATACTCACTTTCTGGAATGCCGGTAACGCAATCCATTAAACACACTGGAAAATCGAATGAAACTGTATTTAACGCCCGGCTCCTGCTCGACCGGCATTCATATTTTGATGGAAGAACTCGACCTGGTTTTCGAAGCGCATCTCGTGAACTTACTGAATGGAGATCAAAATACGCCGGAATATCTGGCAATGAACCCGAAAGCCACGATCCCGACGCTGGTGCGCAACGACGGCACTGCACTGACCGAGTTTCCAGCGATAGCCTATTGGTTGGCGCGAAGCTACCCCAAAGCCAGACTGTTGCCCGGCGACCCGGATGGCGACGCGCGCGTCATCGAACTGATGGATTACGTGGTCGGCACGATTCATGGCCTGGGCTTTACCAGGATCTTTACAACCGACAAGTTTGCGCTGCACGAAGCCGATTTTGACGCGGTGAAAGCTCAAGGAATGGATATCGTTACACGAGGGTTTGCGGTCGTTAACGACAGTTTGTCGCCTCAAGGCTATGTCATGGATACGTTCAGCATCGCCGATGCGGCTTTGTTTTATGTCGAATTTTGGGCCGATAAAACCGGGATTTCGCTGCCGGAAATGTGCTTAAAACACTATCTTTTGATGCTTCAGCGTCCGGTAGTAAGGCGGGTTTTGATGGAAGAAGGCTATCGTCTGGATTAACCTCCAGCATTGAACCGGCTTGTAAATCCGCTCAATCGTAGACATCGCTAAACAACTTCAATTGATGTACTTTATTGATCAATTCGACCAGATTATTAACATGCAGTTTGCGCATGATATTTTCCCGGTGCTTATCGACGGTTTTAGGGGACAGCGCGAGTTTATCGGCAACTTCCCTATTGACAAAGCCTGAGAAAATCAGTTTCAAGATTTGTAATTCGCGCGAGCTTAACGGCAAATCTATATCGGCAATATTGTTTTTAACGGTATCGGAAAAATAGCTTTTACCGAGCATGACCTGTTGAATCGCAAACAATAATTCAGCCGATACGCCGTCTTTGAGTAACACCGCATCCGCTTTTGCACTGACCAGCTGTTTTAATATCTGACCGGATTGCGCCCCGGTCAGGGCAATGATTTTGAGCTCGGGATAGCGTTTCTTACAATAGCTGAGCAAAGCTACCGCGTCGCCGCCAGGCATGTGATAGTCTAATATTAATAGGTCTGCGTGTTGTTTATGTATTTCGGTTTTGAGATTTTCCAAGTTATCAACTTCTGCAATAACTTCTTTATCGTACTGGCTCTGTAACAACAGTTTTAATCCTTCACGAAAAATAGCATGATCGTCTGCCAAAATAATACGCATTGAGCTTACTTGAAATCAGGAATGTTGTGAAAAATAGCGCATTTAACTGCTTGCCGGAAACAGTGTTGAACTATGCAGTTAATAGTATGTTGCTGATAGGTCTTTTACTTATCAGCCGGTCTATTATGGCTCATGATAATGGTATCTGTCAGCTGCAAGCGCAAGAAGAGCTGGCTCTGCGAAGTTGTATGCAAGTGCTTGACCCGCATACCGGCCCTTCCCTTTTAGCCATACCGGATATAGCTACCAACACCGCGCTTGCCGATAATCTCGAAGCGGCGACCGGGCTGTGGGTAAAAATCTCTGTCAACAATGCCAACGAAACAGCCAACCGCTTAATGGCTTTTGGCATCCCTGATACGTTTTTTCTGTACCTGTTTAAAGTCCGGGACGACCGGCTGGAAACACTGTTTAGCCTGGATCAACAAACGACGTTTACCCAACGCCCGGTACCCAACCGGTTTTTATATGCCGACGTTGATTTGGCCGCAAAAACCATTACGACTTTTTATGTTTACTATCGCACACACGGTAAAACACCTTTACACCCCGTTGTGTTAACCGCTAAAAAACTGGCGCAACTGGACACTCAAAATGATGTGCTTAACGGCATTATTTTTGGCGTGTTACTGGTTTTAATCTCGGTTCTATTTTTTAATCGGCAAGGAATACGTCACGCCGATAGCCTCAATTACGCGCTATTGATTGTTTTCAGCTTATTATTCCTCAGCCAAATTCAGGGCTACAACTTCCAGTTTTTATGGCCGGAGCAAGCCGTCTGGAATATGCTGGCCCCCGGCGTTATTGCTATAGGCTTATTAATTGCCCACGCGCTGTTCAGTATCAGCTTTTTACAGATGCGAAAGCGGTTTCGACGGTTTTTTTATGCTTTCGTCATTATTATATCTTTAGCTGTTCTCAGCTTACCGTTTGCTGCGTACGAACACTTTACCGAGTGGAACTTTATACTGGCCGTCGTCTACGCCGCATTTGCGATGGCCGCCGGTATTTCGGCAGTACGCTGGCAAGTACCGGCTGCGCCGTTGTACTTATTAGGTAGCATTTCCTTAATTATTTTCAACGTCATTTTGATGTCGCTGAGTATTCTTTGGCGTAACCCTTTTCCTGAGCTATCGATTTTTATTTATCCGAAAATCGCTTATATGCTGGAACCGATTTTCTTTATGATTGCTGTGATTAATCAGCTACAGCGCTTGAATGAACAAAAAGCCGAACTTCGCGTTAAACGGCAGGCCGAAACCGAGTTGTTGATAAAAGCCGAGCAAGACCGTTTGGCGGCGGTGGAGGAAGCCAAAAGTCATCAGTTGCTATTGGCTGCGGCGAGCCATGATTTATCGCAACCGCTAGCTTCTATCCGTTTCGCGATGGAAGCGTTACGCGCTATGGAAGAAGGCAGCCCAATCGCGCAACATATCAACACCACACTGGATTATGCGCAAAGCTTGATAAAGGATTTAATCCGGCAGGCACACCAGCAGGAAGGCAAGCAATCGGACAGCATTGTATTGTTTGAGTTGTTTGGCCAGCTCCAAAACGAGTTTGAAGCTGCCGCCGTCAAAAAAGGCTTAAGGCTAAACCATATCGGCAGCGACATTGAATTAAAAGGCTCGGCCTTAATGCTGCACCGCATCCTCAGCAACCTGCTGAGCAACGCGGTTCGTTACAGCCATAAAGGCCGCGTCGTTTTCGGCGTGCGCCGCCGTTCGCAATATATTGAAATACAAGTGCTCGATACCGGCGTCGGTTTGTTTGAAGCCGATTGCCGAGCGTTAACCGCTCCTTTTCAACAAGGCCCGAACGGCGACAGCGCCGGTTACGGCCTGGGGCTTTTTATCGTGAAAACCTTGTGCCATCAATGCCGGTATGAGCTGCAAGTTGCTTCCACATTGGGCAAGGGCAGTGTTTTTGCGATTAAAATCCCAATCGATAACGCTATATTCTATCGCCAAAAACAGCTGGCTCACGAAAACCACTAGAAGTTGTTTTTCCTCTGTGTTCTTCGTGTCTTCGTGGTAATTTTTCGTGTCTTTCGTGTTTTTCGTGAACAAAGGGCTGATCGTTAAATTACGGAAATCACCTTATTGTTGCCAGCCTAGTCGACTTTTACACTGAAACCCTGATGATTTTTAATGATATGAGGGTTAATGATGATAGCAAGTTGGTTGGCGACTTTATGGCGCATCGCGATGGTGCTGTGCGATTACCGCGCTTGGTATCGCCGGTTATCGGGACAACAGCGAATTGACGTGGCAATTATTACCAATATCCGCGACGAGGCCGAAGGCAATGTGTTTTGGGGTAACAAGCGGCCGAAATCGGGACATTCCAATGGCGCGCGCATTTATCTGAATGGCGTATCCGCCCAAGTCCGGGGCATTTGCATTACCGCCGAAGAACTGATGACCAAGAGCGGCCGGGTGCGTGCCAAAAGGCATTTTATCGACGCGGTCGCCTGGTCACAAAAACGCGGCGCCAAAGTCGTGCTGCTGGCGGCCTCAACCAAGCGTTTATTCGGCCGCGACGGGCACGAATTGAAACAGCTGTTCCCCGACATATTGTTCACTATCGGCGATAACGGCACCGCAACATTGTTATGTAAAGACATAGACCGCGCCTTAGCGAATGCGCGTCTGGATCGAGGCAATTCCAGGATTTTGGTGCTGGGTCCTTATGGCATTTTAGGTACTGCGGTGACCGAGCATTTATTGGCTAGACAGTACGAGTTGATAGGTTTTGGCGCGAACCAAAAAGCGTTGGCGCAAATGGCGGAAGATTACGCGATCACGGTTGCGACCGATATTAACGAGATTGGTAAAGTCGATGCGGTGATTGCCTGCACGCATAACGCTAATGCCCGCTTAAACATCGGCAGCATTGAACGCTTAAGAAAACACAACCGTAAGTTGCTGGTTATCGATGTCGCCGAACCGGCCAATTTGGATGAACCCAGCTATCAACTTTGCCGGGACCGGGTCATTCGCCAGGATGCCGGTAACGCCTATTCGCCGTTGTTGAGCTATGTTTTGGGCGGTATTTCCTCCGGTATGTTGAATTTATTGCCCAATGTGGCGTTCGGCTGCTTTGCCGAATCGCTGACTTTATATCATGCCATTTATCATGAGCATAACCATGTCTTGCTGAATCAGGATTGGTTCCAGGTAAATTCGGCTAACCGCGCATTGATAGCCGATGCTTTTGAGTCTGTATCAATTACCAGTCCCCAGCCGACTTGTTTTAATAAACCGGTCAGTTCGTTCAAATTGGAATATTGCGAACAGACGAATATCGCAAAAGCATCAAAATTGGTCACATTGAATACTTGAGTCACTTCGCGTCGTAGGGCGCGCCGTTCTTTATGCGCCTAAGCTGCACTTAGCAAGTCAAGGCGCGCACGGCGCGCCCTACGACGGGCCTGTTTTGTAAACCTCTACATTAACTAAAAATGCCGATAAAAATGTTTGTCATCCCTGCCCAGCTGTCTATGTCAGTCTGCCGACTTTGCTTGTTCAGCCTAGTTATCGGATGCAGTCAACAAAGCCAGGAACCCCAATCGCATCCGCGGCCCGTTAAAGTCGTGCGCATTGATGACGAGCCGGGCAATAACACTGCGGCCTATGCGGCAGAAGTACGGCCTCGTCATGAAACGGCATTATCCTTCCGGGTATCCGGCAAGGTGACAACAAGACCGGTCGAAACCGGGGATCATGTTCGTAAAGGACAATTGCTGGCCGCTTTGGATCAAAGCGATTACCAACTTGCCGTGCAAGCCCTGAAAGCCCAGCTTAAATCCGCCGATGCCGAGCGTCGGTTTTCAGCGGACGAACTGAAACGGTATCGCGAACTGCTGGCGCAACAAGTTATCAGCCAACCGGATTACGACCGCCATGAAGCCGCCGACACCGCCGCCAGTGAGCGGGTTGAAGCAATCAAGGCCCAGTTGGCTCAAGCCGTTAATCAATTGGAATACACGCTTCTGGTCGCCGACCGCGATGGTGTGGTGACTGCGCTGGAAGTGGAGACTGGGGAGGTTGTCGCGGCAGGCCGGACCATTGTCAAATTGGCCGAGATTGATGATAAAGAAATTTGCTTCGACTTGCCTGAACAGCGCATTGCCGACATTAAAACAGGTCAACAGGTCGGCGTGACGCTCTGGGCTGACGGCGATAAAAAAATCAAAGCGCAAATCCGAGAGATTGCAGCAGCGGCCGACCCGGCCAGCCGCACTTTTCGCGTTAAAGCGGCATTGCCGGAAAAGCAGGACGGTATGCATTTGGGGATGACGGCTACCGTTTGGATCTCTTCTCATGCAGCCGAGCATATGGCTGTTCCGCTTTCGGCCGTATTCACAACCCAGGGTGAACCGAAACAAGCGAAAGTATGGAAAGTGGACGAACAAGCCGCTACGGTCAGAGCCTTGCCGGTTCAGACCGGAGCGGCATTGCCGGGTGAACGCGTTGCGGTAAGCGGCTTGTCGGGAGGGGAGTTGATTGTCAGCGCCGGTGTGCATCGCTTGGTAGAAGGTCAAGCTGTGCGCTTAACCGGAGCCGATTAAAGAGATTACTATGATTCAAGAACAAGCATTTTGCCCACGAAAGACACGAAAACATTCAAACAGATGCCAAACTATATATCACCACTCAATGAATGAGTGTCCCAATTATTAAGGCATGTTGATGTATAACGTATTTTTCGTGCTTTTCGTGTCTTTCATGGATAAATCGGCGTTTTTGAAATGAAATCATTCAACCTGAGCGAATGGGCGCTCGAACACCGAGCGTTTACCGGTTTTATCATGGGCTTGATACTGTTAGGCGGGATTATCGCGTATTTCGGGCTGGAACAGCGGGAAGACCCGAAATTCACCTTCCGCTTGATGGTGGTAAAAACCTTGTACCCTGGAGCGACAGCCCAGGAGGTCGAGCAACAGCTTACCGATAAACTGGAAAAAAAATTCCAGGAACTGCCGAACCTGGATTACTTGCGCAGTTACTCCAAACCCGGCGAATCGGTTATTTTCATCACGCCGCGCGAAGCGATTCCGCCGGATGAAATTCCCGAGCTCTGGTACCAGGTCCGCAAAAAGGCCGACGATATCCGCATGACACTGCCGCAGGGCGTGGTAGGCCCTTTTTTCAATGACGAGTTCGGCGATACCTACAGCCTGCTTTATGCCTGTTCCGGGGAAGGATTCAGTTACGCCGAATTGAAAGCTGCGGCCGAATCGCTTCGCCAACAGCTGCTGCGTGTTAACGATGTTGAAAAAGTCGACTTGATCGGCGTTCAGGATGAAAAAATCTACATCGAGTTTTCCGACAAGAAGTTAGCCAAATTGGGCTTGGATGCGGCGGGGCTTGCTCAACTGCTCCAGGCGCAAAACGCTATGCTACCCGCTGGAACGGTATTGACGGCGGAACGCAACCTGCCGATCCGTCTCAGCGGCAAGTTAAATTCCGTGGCTAGCATCGCCAACCTGCCGGTGCGCATTAACGGACACACGTTCAAAGTCGGCGACTTCGCCACGGTGACGCGCGGCTATGCCGATCCCGCTGAACTCAAAATGCGTTTTAACGGCAAGAACGTGATTGGCTTGGGCGTCACGATGAACAAGCATGGCGATGTGCTGGCTTTGGGCAAGGTGCTTGAAACCGCTATCGCCAATATCGAACGCAACCTGCCGGTCGGCGTTGATATAGAGAAAGTGGCCGATCAGTCGCGTGTGGTCAAAACAGCGATCGGCGAATTCACGGGAACTTTCTTCGAGGCTTTGATTGCCGTGCTGGTCGTCAGTTTTTTGAGTTTGGGACTGCGCACCGGTTCGGTCGTTGCGTTGACGGTCCCTATTGTGCTGGCTGGGACCTTGCTGTGCATGTGGCTGTTCGGCCTGGAAATCCACCGCGTTTCGCTGGGTACATTGATTCTGGCCCTGGGTTTGCTGGTGGACGATGCGATTATTACGGTCGAAATGATGGCGCGCAAACTCGAACAAGGTTGGGATCGCATGCGCGCCGCAACTTACGCCTACCGAGCCACGGCTTTTCCGATGCTGACCGGCACCCTGATTACGGTCGCCGGTTTTCTGCCGGTGGGTTTGGCAAAATCGGTAGCCGGCGAATATACCGTCGCGATTTTCCAGGTCATGAGCATCACGCTGGTCGTTTCCTGGTTGGGCGCGGTCATATTCACGCCTTATCTCGGTTACCTGATACTCAAGGTCAAGGATGATGCCGCCCCCGGCCTCGAACATTTCGATACTCCGTTTTACAACCGCTTGCGCCGCTGGCTTGATTGCTGCCTGGAACATCGCAACATGGTCATCATCGCTACGTTGGCGCTGTTTGTTATCGGCGTTATGACTTTAACGAAAGTCCCGCAACAGTTTTTCCCGCTGTCGAATCGTCCGGAGTTGATCGCCGATCTCTGGCTGCCGGAAGGCAGTTCGATCACGCAGACCGAGCAGGTCGCCAAGCGCATGGAAGCTATGCTGGCTAACGATGAAGACGTGCTTAATTACGCCGCCTATATCGGCGGAGGCAGTCCGCGTTTTTTTCTGCTGATCGTTCAGCAATTGACCAATACCAATCTGGCCGAGTTTGTCGTGACGACTAAGGACATTGCCGCCCGCGAGCGGGTCATGCAACGTATCAGGCAGGCGTTTGCGGCGGATTTCCCGGAAGCGCGCGGCCGGGTGATGCGCCTGAACATCGGGCCGCCGATGGATTATCCGTTGCTGTTCCGGGTGATCGGCGAAGATGCAAAAATGCTTCGAAAGATTGCCGACCAAGTCAGCGCTGTGGTGCGCGCCAATGCGAACACTGTCGATGTCAACGACGATTGGCACGAACGCATACCGTCTGTTCGTCTTGCGTTGGATCGAAACAAGGCCCTGGCGCTGGGCGTTTCCACCGCCGGCCTGTCCCAGGCATTGCAAGCGCACTACACCGGCATTCCGGTCGGGCAGTTTCGCGAGGCCGACAATCTGATCGGCATCGTCTGGCGGGCGCAACGGGATCTGCGGGTAGCCGTAAATGAATTGCCGGATATCAATGTTCCGACGGAAACAGGCCGGTGGCTTCCGCTGTCGCAATTGGTGTCCACGGAAATGAATTTCGAAGACGGCATTCGCTGGCGGCGCAACCGCTTTCCGGCTATATCGGTGCGCGCCGACGTGGTGGACGGCATGCTCGCGCCCGATGTCGCCGCGCAAATCATGCCCGAGCTGGAAGCCATCCAAAACCGCTTGCCTTTCGGTTATTCAATAGAAACCGGAGGCACCAAAGAAGATGCCTGGATTGCCCAAAAGTCGATCCTGATCTGGATTCCGGCGGTCATCGTCGTCACGCTGATCTTGCTGATGATGCAATTGCAGAATTTATCCCGGACATTACTGGTGTTCGTCACTGCGCCGTTGTGCGTCATCGGCGCCGCCTTTGCGCTGATACTGTTCGATCAATCCTTCGGCTTTGTGGCCTTGCTTGGCGTTATTGCACTCTCGGGCATGATTATGCGCAATTCGGTCATTCTGGTCGACCAGATTGAGCAGGACGAAAAAGCCGGGCTGGATGTTCGCACTGCGATCGTCGAATCAACCGTCCGGCGATTCCGGCCTATATTATTGACAGCGGCGGCGGCAATTCTGGCGATGATTCCGCTGTCCCAAAATGATTTCTTCGGACCGCAAGCCATCGCGATTATGGGCGGGCTTACGGTAGCGACGCTGCTTACCGTGTTTTTCCTGCCTGTACTTTATGCAGTTTGGTTCAAGGTAAAGCGCAATCCGGCAAAGATTAAGTCGACTCCGTAGGGCGCGCACGGCGCGCCCTACGGTAAATGATGTGCAACGAATAAAAAAACCTCGCAGCAAATGCAGGAGATGACTATGAATAAGCGACATTTACTGCTGCTTGCCTTACTGACCGGAGGGTGTACACCTACGCGGGTTAACGACAGCGTGCCATTGGCCGTTCCCAAAGAGTGGCATCATCGCAGCGCAGCCCAAACCGTTTCGGCAGATTTGAAAACATGGTGGACAAGTTTTCGCGATCCATTGTTAAACGAATTGATTACCGAAGCATTGGCCGCCAATCAAGACCTTCAGATTGCCAAAGCCCGCATCCGCGAAGCTGCCGCGATGGTTACCGTCGCCGAATCGGCGCTTTATCCCGGCATTGAACTGTTTACGTCGGGCGGCCGGGAAAAGAGAATAGAAAGGATCGTCGGCGTGCCCGGCAACCAAGGCATCGAACTCAAAGCACCGACCGCCGATATGGTCAGCGGCGGATTGGCCGCACGTTGGGAAATCGACTTGTTCGGCGGCAGGCACCTTGAGGCGGAAGCTGCATCCGCCCAAGCTCAGGGCAGCGAAGAAGCACTCCGGGCGGTGCAGGTAGGACTGCTGGCTCAAGTGGCGACGCATTACCTGGAACTGCGCGGCATCCAGAAACGGATAGTCATCCTGATGAAAAGCATAGACCTGCAACGGGAGCAATTTCGGGCATTGCAGGTATTTAATCGAAACGGTCTAGCCGACTCAGCCGCTGTCGCCGGCCGGGAAACGTTACTGCATAATGCACAAGCCTCGCTTCCTATACTCAAAATGTCTGAGGCAACGCTGATTCACCGGCTTGGCGTGTTATCGGGTAAACCGCCGGAAAAGCTGGAAAACCGGCTGCTTCATGCGCTTGATCAAGCTCCGGTCATGCCTGATATTCCCCAATTGCTGCCCTCGACTTTACTGTTACAACGGCCCGATCTGCGTCTTGCTCAAACCGGGGTGAGCGTTGCGGCCGCCAGTCTGGGCGCTGCACGAGCCGACCTGTTTCCAAAATTGATATTATCTGCAAGCGGCGGATTAGGCGCATTGGCGGCAGGAGGTTTCCCGAGCCTTGCCGAGAGCGTTTATACGCTGGGTTCCGGTCTTAGCGCACCGATCTTCACTGCCGGACGCATAAGGGCGCAGATCAACGCGGCAGATGCACGACTCGATCAGGCGGCGGCAAATTATGAGAAAACCTTCCTGCTTGCGCTGGAGGATGTTGAAAATGCTTTTGTCGCGCATACAGCGTCGCAAGAACGCCACAAGCAACTATCGGAGGCCGAAATGGCGGCCGATAAAGCGTACCGGCGGATAGAAGTATTATACCGGCACGGAGCGAAAGACTATTTATCCGTACTCGACAGCCAACATAACAAACTGGCGATTGAAGACGAACGAACCCAAACCGAAGCAGCCTTGCAAGTTTCGATTGTTTCTCTCTACCGAGCCTTCGGCGGAGGCTGGACAAACGAACAAGCGCCGTAGTACGGAATTGATGGATTACCGACAAATTGTTCCGAAAAGCATCAAGCCCTACCGGCTACAAACGGAGCAATAAGCGGCATGTCGGCTATAAAAACGACATGGCATTTTAATTGCTTATTAGAACAATAAAAGCAGGGTTATCAACATCCCTATGATATTTATGCTTGCGACTTAATAATAATGAGGTGAACTTAAGATGGCATTGATTGAAAAAGACAGCGTACATATCGTGGGCTACGAACTGATTGATAACGATCATGATGAATTTATCAAGCTGTTAAACGAGCTGAACTCTGCCGACAATGCGAATTTTTCGGCCTTGTTCCAGCAATTGTATGAACATACCGAACAGCATTTTGACCGGGAAAACCAGTTGATGAAACAATCTTCTTACCCCGGAGAGACCGAGCACAAAGGCGAACATCAACGTGTTCTTGGAGAGTTCAAGCAATTTAAATCCAGGGTCGATAAAGGATTGATTGCTTTTGGCCGTTCGTTTGTCAAAGACCGCCTCCCGCAATGGTTCGGTCTGCATGTGACGACCATGGACAGCGCGCTGGCGACGCATCTTAAAGCATCCGACTTAAAGCCTGACACGTGCAAGGCTTAACCGTTCGCCCACATTAACAAATACCCTCAAGCATAAGATGGCGCCCTGCCCCGAACTTGAGATCGTTGAAGACTTTTACGATGCCGTCGAATGCGAACGCATCTATCGGCAGTTTCTGCATGAACATCAATGGCCCGATAATCGATACGCTGTCGCCGGACGGCAATTTATCCTGCCCAGATTACAGACTTGGCATGCCGATCCGGGAATCCGCTACAGCTATAGTAACAACCTATTACAAACCCGGACATGGACACCTTTGCTGTCCGAGATTAGAGCTAAAATCGAAACGTATTTAAATTTCTGCTTTAATTCGGTATTGGCTAATTTATATCGCAACGGCAACGATTATGTCGGCTGGCATTCGGATAATGAGCCTGAATTGGGCGAACACCCCTTTATCGCGTCCTTGACGTTCGGCGCGGAACGTCAATTTGAGTTCCGGCATAAAAAATCTTCTGAAAATGGCCGGGTATTATTACGTAGCGGCACCTTGCTGATCATGCAGCCAAACTTTCAACACCACTGGCTACATGGCGTTCCCATCGATCAAAGCGTCACGGAAGGACGAATCAACTTAACTTTCCGTAAAGTTATCCCTGCAAGTAACTGTATTAGGACTTTCGCAACCCTAGCCGAATAGGTTATGTTAACAGGCATGATCACGAAACAACGTTATGTAGAATACTTAATTTGCACGCCGATCAACTACACCTGTTTCAACTTGGCCGAGCATTTGGATGTCAGCCACGATGTGGTAAGCAACTTTCTGAAACAGAGCCGGATAACGGCGCGGCAGGTGTGGGAGCTGGTCAAGGGGCTGATCAACAATACCGAGGACTCGTTCTTGATCATTGACGACAGCGTACAAGATAAGCGCTATTCCAAGTCGATTGAGTTGGTCAAGACACAGTACAGCGGTGCGGTGGGCGGCTTGGTGCGAGGCATCGGCGTCGTCAACCTGGTTCACAGTGACGGCCAGGAACATTATCCGGTGGATTACCGGATTTATCACAACGCGGCCGACGGCAAGACCAAGACTGACCATTTCAAGGACATGCTCGTCAACGCCATTGCCGACAAAGGACTCAAGGCGAAAACGGTGTTGTTCGACAGTTGGTATGCCTCTTGGGAAAACCTGAAGCTGGTTCACACGCTCAAGCGAACCTTTTACACGACTCTAAAAAGCAACCGCATGGTCAGCCTCAGTAAGGAAGAAGGTTATGTACATCTTGATGCGATCGAGTGGACGCCCGAACGGCTCCAAGCCGGCGTCGTCGTCAAACTGAAAAAAGTACCGTTCAAGGTCAAATTGTTCAAGCTGGTCGCCCCAGACGGTGACATTGACTTAGCTCTAACCAATGAGCTGGATGACAACCTGACCGCGCAGGTCGTTCAAGACGCGAACGACGTGCGCTGGCAGGTTGAAGAATTTCACCGCGAACTTAAACAGTTGACCGGCTCCGAAAAATGCCAATGTCGCAAGGCCCGCTCTCAACGGAATCACATCGCTTGCTGCTACCACGTGTGGGTTTCCTTAAAAGTCAAAGCGAACGCCTTGACAAAGTCCCTCTATCAAGTCCGGGCCGACTTGTTTTCCGACTATTTGCGAGCTGAACTGCGTAACCCTAGAATTAAGGCTTATTCGGGGGGATAGCGAAAGTCCTAACCAAGCTTAAATTGATACATAACGGCAACGATACCCCCACTAACGCTGATAAGTTCCAATCAGTTCTGCATGTCCAACAATATGTCCCACCATTGCTGCTTCCAGCTTAGCCTTATCGGGATGATGCAAATCAGGCAACTCAATATCCAGGGCATAGAGTTTGTGAAAGTACCGATGCCTACCGACAGGCGGGCACGGGCCTCGATACCCGGTTTGTTTCCAGTCGTTTTTGCCTTGTTGAGTTCCTTCTGGCAAATTACCGGCAGTAACGGCTTGCGGTAGTTCTGTAGCAGTCGGCGGCATGTTGTAAAGCAGCCAATGCACCCAGGTCATTTTGGGTTTGGCCGGATCCGGCGCATCGGGATCATCAACGATCAACACTAGGCTTCTGGTTCTTTGCGGAAGTCCTGACCAGTTTAAAGCGGGCGAACTGTCGTTGCCGTCACAGGTAAAAACTTTGGGAATTTCTCCCTGATGGGCAAAGTCCGGCGATTTGAGGACTAAAGTCATGTTTTGCTCTCCTTCAGCCAGGATGACTGTAGTAAAAAAGATACTAAAAGCTAAACAAATCAGGCGAATAAAAAGAAGCTGCTTGATCGAATTCATTAATCACCTCTCAGGGTAAAATTGTCATTGCGGGTTTGCCGGCTTCCACCATGGGGCCGGCAAATGAGCTAACCGTACAATCACACGCTTGTTTTTTCACAATAAACCTATTTTTCCTCACTGCCTATTGTAGAAATAACCTACAGACAAACAACTTTTCATTCGTTTAAACTCCAACGTCTACAACCGGTTCTTGCTCCAAGAAATCAGGAGGTTGTGATCATGAAAAGAGTAAAACATATCATCTTTTGGCTTGTGGTCATCGGCATTGTCTTGCTGTTGTTTTCCACCCATGTCATCGCTGAAAATGATTTTTCCCAGCAACGCCATGCACTGGTGAGCATTATCAAGGACGAGGCAATGACCGTCCGCGGTTTTCTTGATCAGGAAACGCTCGATCAGCAGGTTATAGCCGCGCTGCTCAAGGTCCCGAGGCATGAATTCGTCCGCGATACCGAGCGCCCCTTTGCATACGCAAACAGGCCTCTTCCTATCGGTCATGGACAAACTATTTCCCAGCCTTTCATCGTCGCTGTTATGACCGATCTGCTTAAGCTGAAAAAAACCGACCGGGTTCTTGAAGTCGGCACCGGTTCGGGGTATCAGGCGGCCATTCTCGCCGAACTTGCCGATAGCGTCTACACCATAGAAATTATTGAACCGCTGGCTAAACAAGCAGCGGAAAACCTTAAGCGAACCGATTATGATGACGTTCATACCCGAACCGGCGACGGTTATTACGGCTGGGAGGACGCGGCGCCTTTTGACAGCATTATCGTTACCGCCGTTGCCAGCCATATACCGCCGCCGTTGATAAAGCAGCTAAAACCCGGCGGCCGCATGATTATCCCGGTCGGCGCCCAGTTTATGACGCAGTACCTGGTTTTGGTCACTAAAGATGCTAACGGAAAAGTCACCACTCGCCAGATTTTGCCGGTCAATTTCGTCCCGCTCACCGGTAAGCATTGACGGAGGCATACTGATGAAACCGCGCTTATCGCTACTCGCAGCTATCGCACTGATCTCGGCGTCTGCCTTGTCCTATGAAGTTTCATTGATGCGTCTGTTTTCGATTATCCAATGGCATCATTTCGCTTATATGATGATCAGTCTGGCGCTATTAGGCTACGGCGTTAGCGGCGTGTTCCTGGCGCTTAACCGCGACCGTTTGGCGCAACTATTCCCGGCTGCGATAATGACCTGTATGTTGCTGTTCAGTCTGTCGGCACCCACCTGTTTTCTGCTGGCTCAGCAGATTCATTTCAACCCGCCGGAAATGCTGTGGGCGCCCGTACAACTGCTGTATTTGTGCAGTATTTACCTGATGCTGGCATTGCCTTTCTTTTTTGCAGCCAATGTCGTCGGTTTGTCCCTTTACCACTACAAGAACCAGGTATCTTTGATCTACGCAGCCGACCTGTTCGGCGCCGGCTTGGGTAGTGTCGGTGTCATTCTGCTGATGTTTGCCCTGTTTCCCGAAAAAATATTAATACTACCGATGTTATCGGGACTACTCGCAACGCTGCTGGTGTCGCATTATGCTTTTTCTGCCCAAAAACGCTGGACTATGTTATCCGTTATCATTGGGCTGGCGGTTATTTTCACTCCGCCCGGCTGGATGACGCTGAAAGTTTCGCCGTATAAAAGCCTGAATCAATTATTGCAAATACCCGGCACCAAAATCATAGACCGCTATTCCAGCCCAATGGGTTTGATCAGCGTGGTCAAGAGCGAGATTACCCCGCTACGCCATGCGCCCGGCCTCAGCCTTAACGCAACGGCAGAACCGCCGGAACAACTTGCCGTGTTTACTGATGCCGATAACATGACCGCCATCACCCGCTATAACGGCGATCCGGTAACGCTCGGCTACCTGGATCAAACCACGTCGGCCCTGCCCTATCACCTGAAACAATTGACCGACATCCTGATTCTCGGGGCCGGAACCGGCAGCGATGTTTTACAGGCAAACTTTCACGCTGTTAAGCACATTGATGCCGTTGAGCTGAACCCCCAAATCATCGATCTGGTGCAACGAAAATATGCCGATTTTGCCGGTTATCTTTATTCCGGCGCTCACGTTAATGTGCATATTGATGAAGCCCGCGGCTACCTTGCTGCAACCGATAAAAGCTATGACCTGATTAATGTCTCCTTGCTGGATGCATTCGGCGCATCGGCGGCAGGCCTGTATTCAATGGCTGAAAACTACCTTTATACCGAACAGGCCGTACAGGAATATCTGCGTCATGTAAGCCCGGACGGTTATCTCAGCATTACCCGTTGGGTTAAAATTCCGCCGCGCGATGAACCTAAACTATTGACCACCGTTATCAGCGCACTAAAAAAAGCCGATATCAGGCAGCCCGGCCAACAGCTCACAATGATACGCGGCTGGCAAACCAGTACCTTAATCATAAAAAACGGTGTCATATCCGCCGATGAAACCAGCCGCCTAAAACAGTTTTGCGACGAACGCAGCTTTGATTTGGTTTACTATCCAAGCATATCGGAATCGGAAGTCAATCGCTTTAATATCCAACAGCAGCCTTATCTGTACCAAGCCGCTGTGGCTTTATTGGGCGATCAGAGCCAGGCGTTTATTGATGCTTATAAATTCAATATTGAAGCCGCGACCGACGATAGCCCCTATCTGTTTCATTTTTTTAAATGGCGAACCCTACCCGAAATTTTGTCGTTATTAGGTACCGGCGGAAGCTTTTTGCTGGAAAGCGGCTACTTATTGCTAATCGCGGCCTTAGTGCAGGCGATACTCGCCAGCCTGTTACTGATAGCGTTGCCTCTGCGGCTTTGGAAAAGCAAGCTGGGCATAACGTCGGAATCAGGAAACCATCTGAGCATGCTGGTGTATTTTTTCTGCTTGGGTTTGGCATTTTTGTTTATCGAAATCGCCTTCATCCAGAAATTTATCCTGATTCTGCATCATCCGCTTTATGCCATTACCGTGGTGCTGAGTACATTTTTATTAACTGCGGGCGCAGGTAGTTATTTTTCAACCAGCCTGTCGTGCAGAACTGAAAAATATGCGTTTATGCTGCCGATAGCCGCCATTATCTTGCTTAGCATCGCTTACAGTCTGGGCTTTGAAGCCATCACCGGATTTTTATTGAAAACGGGGAGCTTAAGCCGTTACCTGTTTTCGATAATACTGATAGCACCGCTGGGTTTTTGCATGGGCATTCCGTTTCCGATGGCGCTGAACAAAATCAGCCAGACCACTCCGGCATTGATACCCTGGGCCTGGGGCATTAACGGCTGCGCCTCGGTCATCAGTGCGATACTGGCAACCCTGATTGCGATGCAGTTCGGCTTTAGCGCATTGATCTTTCTGGCTGTCATTTTGTATGGAGTTGCGGCGTGGTGTTTTCCAAAGCAGGTACAGCCAAAACGATAATCGTTTGAGTCACACTTTTGCCGTTTATTGATCAGTTGTATCTTGAGCATACCAAAATAACGCTTAGACACTTTAGTTAAATACCGCATGGAAATGTATCTACGCTCATTCGACTCATTCACCAAGTATGCATTGATCTTTGCCACCAAGCAAACGAGATATCCCGCAAATGACCTTTCATTCCCTCCTCATTATCTTACAAACCACAATCAGACCTAATCAGATAAACAATATGCCCGCTAGGCCGTAATGGATGCAAAATAAATTCTTTATTTTATGTAATTGACAATAATTCTCATTAACGTTAAAGTTGTTCGCACTTAACACTCACGTCTGATCCATGACATCTTAAAAGTCGTTATATCCCGTGATCATGTGTTGAAACATGCCTCTCTATATTTATACGAACAACAATTGAGTTATCAAGGAGTTTGATCATGAAATGTGCGACCACTTGTATGGCGCTGACTTTGGCCGGTAGTGCTTATCTGGTTTCATTACCGTTAGCTGCTGCTGAGCCAAATCAAGACACTACTGTATTGGAAGAAATTACGGTCAAAGGAGACTGGCTGGGAGCACCGACCAAAGATAACGTTCGTACCTATCCAGGGGGGCGTTCCGTAGTCACTAATACCGAATTGCAACAGGCCGGCGCCCGTACCTTGGAAGATGCTTTACGCCTGGTGCAGGGCGTCCGCGCCCAGGATGAAACCGGTACCGGCATATTGCCGAATATCGGCGTGCGCGGATTGGACCCCAGACGCAGTACGCGCACGCTGGTGCTGGTCGATGGCATTCCTATCGCCCTGGCGCCTTATGGACAAACGGGCTTATCCATGTTCCCGATGACCATGCAAACAGTAGAAAGCGTTGATGTGGCGCGCGGCGGAGCTGCTGTACGCTATGGACCGAACAATGTGGGCGGCGTAATCAATTTCATCAGCAAACCGATCCAGGATAAATTCAGCGCCACCATAAGAGAGGCGTTAACCATTTCCACCGATACCGGCAATGTGCTGACCGATAGTTACCTGCGCGCCGGCGGTTTCGTCAATGACAAATTAGGCCTGCAATTCCAGGCCAATACAGTGATGGGCGATTCATCTCGCGCCCATTCGGACACCGAAGTGGAAAACATATCGCTGGACGCGCACTGGTTCGTCACTGACAACGCCGATATCAAGGCCGGGTTGCAGTATTACAACACCGACACCCAACTACCCGGCAGCCTGTCGCCCCAAGCCTACGATCAGGACCGTTTCCAGTCGCAACGGCCGTACGATAAATTCCAGGGCGATACCGTACGCGGACATTTGGTCTATAACCAAAACTTCGACCTTTTCGGCAGCCCGGCGGAATTCAACTGGACCAGTTTCGCTCATACCAGCGACCGCGAATTCACTGTCGGCTGTCAACTTAATACTGCTGCGACCTCCTGTAATCTTGATCCCTCCCTGACCTCCAATGGCGCACAAACCAGCCCACGCACATTTACCGTTTTCGGCACCGAACCGCGTCTAACCGTAGGCGCGAAAACCGGCTGGCTGGACCACAAAGTCACCTTGGGCGGGCGTTACGTCAGCGAAGCCGTCGAGCAGGGAGTCGACCGCCGCCGCCTGAGTACCGGCAGCGTCCTCACTGCCCAGGACTTCCATTTCGGCACCGACGCCTTTGCACTCTATGCCAGCGATACCTTGAGCGTGTGGAATGAACGCCTTAGCGTCACGCCGGGCTTACGTTCGGAATGGATAGACCAATCCAGCAACAACAAGCTGACCGGCGTGGTCCTCGATAGTCCCAGCAACGAACTGCTGCCCGGCGTCGACGTGGGCATCAAACTGTGGCCCGATAAAATATTCCTGTTCGGTAACGTGCACAAATCGTTACAACCGGTGCAATTCACCCAAATTACGCTCGGCGGCGATACCGGCGTGGAAAAAGCCTGGAATTACGAAGCCGGTTTGCGTGTATCGCCGGTATCGGACCTTGACACGACATTCAGTTATTTCCGTTTCGACTTCGACAACCAAATCGTCGGCGTCGTCGAAAACGGCACAACCCTATTCCGCAACCTCGGCCAAGCCAAGCATCAAGGCTACGAAACCGAACTGGACTGGCATCCATCTTTCCTGGCCGGCCTCAATCTTAAATCGGGCTACACCTATGTGGACACAGAGCAGTTGAACAACCTGTTCAGCGGCACCTCGCAAGTCGCGTTTAAAAATAACGAAGTGCCGTTCAGCTCGCATCATCAAATTACCCTGCAAGGCAATTACCGCATCAACACTGTCAATCTCAACGTCAACGGCTCGTACCTGAGTTCCGCATTTACCGATGCGGCCAACACCGTGGCGGAAAACGCCATTGGCGACAGAGGCAAGATACCGGGCTATTGGCTGTGGAACGCCCAAATCACCAAGGACTTTCGCGTAGACAAGGCCAACATGCGGGTCGGCCTTGCCGGTAACAACCTGTTTAACCAGGATTACTACTTCCGCGGAGTGGATACCAGCCTTGGCCGAATGCCGGGACCGGGACGCTCCGTAATGCTCAGCGTGCAAATGGATATATAAGGAAAAAAATGCATAACCAAGAATTAATTCTACTGACTCATGTCTCGACCGAATCGGTCAATGACGGTTTTCTACCGGCGACTCGCCGCCTCGGCCTGTCGCCTGTGCTATTGACCGACCAGGCCGAAGCGCATCGTCGGCATTTTAGCCAAAGCGGGCTCCCGGCCTATCCTGAAGCCATCATCGCCTGCGATGTGTTCAATCCGCTAGCGGTGATTGAAGCGGTCAGCCGGCGCGGGCAAAAACCGGTAGCGGTTTTCTCCAACAGCGATCACCTGCAAACCAGTACTGCGATTGTCGCCGATTATTTCAGACTACCCGGCAAGAACTGGCATGTGACTTATCGCGCTAAAAACAAGGCTGAAATGCGCAGCTACCTGAGCGAGCAAGGTATAGAAACGGTACGGCACGCCGTCGCATCGGAACCGGAAAGCCTGGCAAAGGCCGCAGCCGAAGTAGGCTTCCCCTGCGTGGTCAAACCACGCGAAGGAGTCGCCAGCCAGGAAGTCGGTTTGGCTCGGGATTACACCGAACTCGCCGCCCATTGCCAATCGGTTTGGCAAGCGCGACCCGGCCAAGTCATGCTATTGGAAGAATACCTCGAAGGCCCTTTATGTACCCTGGAAACGCTGGGTGACGGCGAAGGATTGCGCGCCCTAGGCGGATTTCATGTCCGCCTGTCCGCGCCGCCGCATTTTGTCGAACTGGAAGCCGATTGGAGCAGCGAGTTGGCGAAGCAGCAGCAGGTGCTGAACCAGATCACCCGTTTCGGCGTCGGCTTCGGCGCCTGCCATACCGAATTCGTATTGACCGCCCTGGGACCGCGCCTGATCGAAATCAATTACCGCTGCATCGGCGATCGGCGCGATTTCCTGCTGGAGCAGACGCTCGGTATCCCGCTGTTCGAAACCGTGCTGCGGTTGCATTTGGGCGAGCCGCTGTCCGCCCTGGCGTTGGCGCCGCGCGCAGCAGCGATACGTTATCTGACGCCCTCTACAGATGGCCAAATCGTCAGCGCTCCCACACCGTTCAGCCATAGCGGCGCGGCAGCCGACATCGTGCTTCGTGTCTTGCGCCAAGCCGGTGAATCGATTGCAATCACCCATTCCAATAAGGATTACCTGGGCGTATTGACCGGCGTCGGCACAGACGCGGCTGCGGTGCATCAAGCTCTAGCGCAAGCCGGTGCCGGCTTGGCTTGGGAGATCCGTTGATGAGCGTACCTCACCTTATCGCGGATAGCGCGAATAAAATTCAGCAGGACTATATCTGTCGGCGCGTCGTCGATGCACTACTGCGGGAAGATGTACGGGAAACACTAAGCCGGGGGAAAATTATCTTTGCTGAAGACGCACTGTTGCCCGATTTGCCGGTGCAGCCCAGCCACTGGCTGGCTGTCGATCACCTGGCTGACGGCTGCCTGTGGATTCCGGTCCGGCCTTGTACCTTCATGCAGGAATGGTCGCTACACGATCTTCCATTAATTTGGCAGAATAGCAGCGGATATCGTCCGTTGAACGACATCTCCGCCATCCTCACGCTATTCCGGCACGGATTGGATCAAGCCTTGGCGGCTGACTTTGAAAGCTACCAATTGGAATGCCTAACCGCAGTCGAGCACGGCGTTCTATGCGCAAAAGAGCAGGAGCGCTATTTTGCCGAAGTGCAAAGTAACGGCCGAGGCGCTCATCTCAGCCCGCATTGGCAAGACCGGCAGCTGCACTATGAGCGGCTGGCCGCGTTTCTTGACCATCCTTTATATCCGACGGCGCGCGCAAAACTGGGTCTTGGCCCGGACGACCTTGCTTTATACGCGCCTGAATTCCAGCGCCCTTTTCAATTACGCTGGATAGCGGTAGTCAAGGATATTCATTTCGGGCCGGAGGCTGCGATAAGTCTACAAGAACTCTCTCCAAGTTTTACAGACGTCGGGCTCGACGCCCGGGTGAGCGACGACCATGCGCTGCTGCCGGTTCATCCGCTGTTTATGCCTCAGATGCTGGATGCGCTAGCTAAAGCGCACGGCTTGCAAGGCAAGCTCCTGTTTGCGCCCAAACCTCATTTGAATGTTCTATCCACCTTGTCGGTGCGCACCCTGGCAATACAAGGCAGACCGGGGCTGCACATCAAACTGCCGATGGCTATCCGCACCTTGGGCGGTAAAAACATACGCACCATCAAGCCTAGCACCATTGCCGACGGCCATGCCGTGCAAAGCCTGCTGGGCCGGATAGCGGCTCAGGACGCGGATATTGCAGGCCGCTTGCTGCTGACCGACGAAAGCATCGGCGCCCATATCAACCACCTGCCCGAGCTGGGTTATATTTTGCGCCGCTACCCGGCCGGACTGGAGCAGGCTACCGTGGTGCCGGTGGCGGGCCTGCTCGCGCCAACTCCGCAAGGCTTGTCTGTGGCCGAAGAGCTGGCGCAACATTTCTTTGCCGGCCGGTTGGAGCATTTTCTCGACGCCTATCTGGAGACCACATTACGCATTCATCTGGTTCTATGGTTGCGCTACGGCATCGCGCTGGAATCCAACCAGCAAAATACCATGCTGGTGCTTGGCACCGGAATGCCGACCTTGCGCCTGTTGCTAAAGGATAACGACGCGCCGCGCATCCATGGCGCCCACCTTGCCGCCCGTTGGCCGACGCTGGCCGGGTTTATCGACGGCTTGCAAGACCGCCGCATCGTAGTGGACGACGAATTGCCGCTGGCGCAGATGTTCACCACCATCACCTTGCAGCTCAATATCGCCGTTCTAATCGAAGGCTTGTCAGGTCTGGGCCACTTGACCCGCAAGCAGCTTTACGGCTACGTGCGCGACAAAATAGCGGCGCTGCTCGCAGAACTTGCCGGGCAAGGGGAAGACACCGCTTTGGCGCGCCGCATCCTGCTCGAAGACGACCGGCAATACGTCAAATACCTGCTGACCGCGGCCAGCCTGAAACCCAAAGCCGCAACCGGCGCCGCCGACGTCAATAAGTTCTACGGCAAAAGCGGGCCTAACTTCCTGAAGGAGAACGTGTGACTATCGCCCAACGCCGCATGGTGATGGTTGTCATGTTTTGTCATTTTATCGCGGCTTTCGCCGCTCTCGGCATGCCGCCGTTTTTCGCTCTGATACTCAGCAAGTCGCTGCACAACAGCAACGCTTACCTGGTCGGCTGGTTTTACGTCGTGCCGACGTTTTTCACAGCGCTATCCAGCCCCTGGTGGGGTGCGTTTGCCGACCGGATCGGCAAAAAAATCTCATTGTTGCGCGCGCAGCTGGGACTTTCGGCGAGTTTCCTGCTGGCAGGCTATAGCAATGACACCGGACTGTTCTTTTTGGCCTTGGCATTGCAGGGAATACTGGGCGGTACCTTCGCCGCGTCCAATGCTTATCTCGCGACCCTATCCAGCGGTCCGGCCTTAGCCCGCAGCCTGACCTTGATGCAGGGCTCAGCGCGCGCCGCCCTGGTGGTCGCGCCCGCCGTGCTGGGATTGTTCGCCGCTTCGGTTTCGCCGATAGAACTTTACCGCTACCTGGCCCTGCTGCCGCTGGCTGCGGCCTTGCTGCTTTGGCTACTGCCAGAACCGGCGAAAACCGCACACGACGACTATCGACCGAAAAGCACCGCCGCAAACCGGCCGCTGCTGTCGGCAAATAACGTTTACCTGCTGCAATTTGCATTCGTTTTTGCCACCGTCGCCACCTTCCCCTATTTCATCCCTTATGCCCAAGGATTAGGGTCGGTCTCTATCGAACAGGCCGGTCTGCTGTTCGGCGTACCCAACCTGCTTTACCTGGCGACAGCCGGCATTTTAACCGGCCGTTTCGGGCAACGGGTGTCGCCGGCCGGGCCGGTATGGATGTTCCTGTTAATGGCTGTCGCCCTGCTCGGGCAAGCCCAGACCCAAAGCCTGTCGGGGTTGATCCTGTGGCGGCTATTGATGGGGCTGGCCATGACCGGCGGCTTTATCGTGCTGCACGCCTTGGTGGCGGCGCTGGTTCACGAAAACAACGCCGGACGCACCTTCGGCTGGCTGGAAAGCGGTTCGAAATGGGGCGCGGTAGCCGCCGGTCTGGCCGCCGGAGCCATGGTCGACGGTTTCGGCCCGCATGCACCTTTTTTACTCGGCGCCGGGATTATGACCGTGGCCGCCGCTTGGCTGGCAATTTCAAACTTTTGCCGCCACTGCACCGAAAATATCTGACTTTTTGGAGACTAATCATGAGACATCAAGCACTGCAAACTTTTTACCAAACCTGCTCCGCCGAAGATCAAGCCGGCCAGCGCAGCCTGGAGACACTGCTCAATTGTTATTGCCGGGAAGTCGCCGGACCGGCCGGGCAAATCGGTATCGGTCCGCTGTTCGGCCAGGGCGATTGGCCTCTGGCTTTACGAACGGCGCTGGGGCACGGCGGTGGAAAAGCGATGCATATCCTGTTGCCGCACAGCGGAGAACGGCTTTTAGTGGCGGTCGACCAGGCTTCGCCTACCGGCAACTACCGCTATCGCTCGCCTTTCTATCATAAATTACCGGGGCGGTCCTGGGCGCCGCTGGACTGGCACACCTTGTCCACGTTGCTGCTGCACGATCTGGCAAACCAAAACAACGTGCCGTTCAATCAGGAACTACTGGAACAAATCCGCGACAGCGTTGCGGTAACCAAGGCCATCCTCGCCGTACCGCAACCGGCATTACCCGGCAAAGCCTTGGCCGCCTATCTCGATTCCGAACAGTCTTTGTCATTCGGCCACCCATTCCATCCGGCACCGAAGAGTCGGCAAGGTTTTTCGGCGGCGGATGTGCAACGCTATGCTCCAGAGTTGGGTGCCAGCTTCCCGCTGCATTATTTCGCCGTGCGCCGCGAACACTGGCTCCAGCAATCGCTGCTGCCGGAATCCGCCGATGCGTTGCTGGCCGCCCAAGCGCCCGTCGGCCTGCAAACGGACGACGATTTCGCGCTGTTGCCGGCGCATCCCTGGCAAGCGCGTTATTTACTGTCGCGACCGGCCGTGCAGGCGGCTCTCGAACAGGACCGAGTGCGCGACTTGGGTCCGCAGGGACCGGCTTATTTCGCCACGTCGTCGATACGTACCTTGTTCCACCCGGACAATCCCTATTTTTACAAATGTTCCCTGCATGTGCGCATCACCAATTGTGTGCGCAAGAACGCCATTTACGAGCTGAACGGAGCGCTGCAAGTCACCCGCATCATGCGGACCGTCGGACCGCGCCTGGCCGCGCAATTCCCCAGCCTGCGGATACTGGAGGAACCGGCCTACGCCTCTATACGCCTTGGCGGCGATGAATTCCCGGCCGCGCAAGAAGCGGCGGAAGGTTTCGGCTTGATCCTGCGCCAGGGACTGGACCCGGCAGACACCGCCGCAACGACGCCGCTACTGACCGGTTCCCTGTTCGGCAATCACACCCGGGGCCAGGCACGGCTGGCGGACATTATCGGCCGATTGGCGCGAAGACAAGCTTCGCCGTGGGATAGGGTAGCGGAAGACTGGTTCTCGGCCTATGTCGAACAACTGTTGCCGCCGGTGCTGCATTGCTTTTTCGATCACGGCATCGTGTTCGAACCGCACTTGCAGAACGTACTGATCGGCTTGACCGATGACTGGCCCAGCCACGTCTGGCTGCGCGATTTCGAAGGCGTCAAACTGGTAACGGGACGATTTAACGCGGTTGCGCTCGACGGCGTCGGCGCAAGAGTGCGGCAAGCACTGTTTTATAGCGAAGATCAGGGCTGGAACCGCATCGCCTACTGCCTGCTGGTCAACAACTTCTGCGAGGCGATAGCGCAATTGAGCGCCTTGCACCCGTCGCTGGAACCTCGCCTGTGGCGTATTGTCGGTCACCAGTTACGCTGTTATCTGGCTCAACACGGCAACCCGAACGCGACACGGCGCGTCAATGCCTTATTGGCAGGCGCGCCCTTCCCCGCCAAAGCCAACCTGATCAACCGCTTTTACAAACGCCCTGATCGCGATTCCAGCTATATTCCATTGCCCAGCCCGTTGGCTTATCTGGGAGATGCGTAATATGAACCGATCGTTAGCACGAGTGACGGAAGCCGTTCATCTCGCCTGCACCGATGAACCTTTATGCGCCTATATCTATGACTTGGAGGCATTGGATAAGCATGCCGCCGATTTGGCCGCTACGCTGCCGTACAACTGCGAACTCTTTTATGCGGTCAAAGCGAACTCGGACCTGCCGATTCTGCAAACCCTTGCACCGCATGTGCACGGTTTCGAAGTCGCATCCGGCGGCGAGCTGGACTGGGTACGCAGCCATTTCCCCGATACGCCGGTGATTTTTGGCGGACCCGGCAAGCTCGATACCGAACTGACCGCCGCGCTGGAGCTTGGCGTTGAATTACTGCACGTTGAAAGCCTGGGCGAGTTACGTCGGCTGGCTTGGCTGGCCCGAAACACGAACCGGCAGGCCGATGTGCTGCTGCGTATCAATCTTGCGTTGGACGGCGTGCCGACCACAACATTGACCATGGGCGGCCGAGCCACCCCGTTCGGTATCGATTCCGGCCAACTGCCGGAATGCCTGACATGGCTGGCGCGGCACCCGGAAATCCGTTTACACGGTTTCCACTTTCACCTGATGTCCCACCAATTGGATGCCGACGCTCATCTGGACTTGCTTGCGCGTTACTTCCGCCAAGCGCGGCAATGGCGGGAGCAATTCGGGCTGAGCATTAACCACCTCAACGTGGGCGGCGGCATCGGCATCAACTACCGCGAACCCGACCGGCAATTCGACTGGAAGGCATTCAGCAGCGGACTCGCAACATTGATAAAAAGCGAAAATATGGAGGACTGGCGCATCCGCTTCGAACCGGGCCGTTACTTGACCGCGGCCTGCGGCTATTACGCGATGCAGGTTTTGGATATCAAACAATGCTTCGGCCGCCATTTTGCGGTCGGCCGCGGCGGCACCCACCATTTCCGCACACCTTATGCCCAAGGGCACAGCCATCCGTTTTTCATAGTGCCGCGCGAGTACTGGCCTTATCCGTTTCCCCGGCCCGGCGTGGAGCAGACCGAAATCACCGTGGTAGGCCAGCTCTGCACGCCCAAGGACGTTTTAGCCACTGCCGCACCGGTGGAACGGTTGCGGGTCGGCGACTTGCTGGTGTTTAGCTATGCCGGAGCCTACGCCTGGCATATCTCCCATCACGATTTCCTGCGCCATCCGCACCCGCAGCATATCTATCTATCGCCACAGGAGCCGGTTCATGCTGCAAACCAATAAACTGAAACAATCCCTGCGTAACGGCGAGACGGTATACGGGCTGCTAAATTCAATACCGGCGCCGTTGCTGGTGGAAATGCTCGGTTATGCCGGATACGATTTCGTCATCCTGGACCTGGAACATGTGAACACCAATCCGGAAACCCTGGAAAACATGATCCGGGCCGCCGAATGCGCAGGTCTTACCGCCTTGGTGCGCGTCCCCGGTATGGATGCCGCTGCGATTTTGCGCGCCCTGGACAGCGGCGCGCAAGGCATCGTCGTCCCTCACGTGCAAAACCGCGCCGAAGCCCAAGCCGCCGTCAGCGCCAGCCGCTACCACCCGTTGGGCCAACGCGGCATCAGCGGCGGCCGCACCACGGGTTTCGGCCGCCTGGACCTGCCGAGCTATTTCGAACAGGCCAACGCCGAGCTATTGGTCGCGGTCATGATCGAAGACCGGCTCGGCGTAGAAAACATCGACGAGATCGTCTCCGTGCCGGGTATCGACCTGGTGCTGGAAGGCGCAATCGACCTGTCCCAATCTTACGGCGTACCCGGCCAGGCTCAACACCCTGAAGTTCAGGCCGCGATCATGACCGTCGCCGATGTCTGCCGCAAACACGCTGTGCCGTTTTGCGCCGTGCCGCGTCAGCCGGAACAGCGAGAATACTGGCTTCAGCGCGGCGTTCATGCGTTCCTGCTCGGCGATGACCGGGGCGTCGCTTTTCGGTCATTCAAAACGCACCTGCAAAACTGGAAAAAACCGCCATTGCCTTGACGGCACTATTGTCAAAATTCAGCTTGAAATTACCCGCTTGCTCAATATCACGGTCGATTTATTGACTCCCCGAGCCTACCCGACAAATTTCGCGACCAAGTAATAAAACAAGCGCAGCCGGTATGAAAACCTTCGATTTATCTTTAATGACTCAGTCCTTATTGAAAGGGCTTTCTCTTGACAATAAAGACCAAGCCAACTAAGTTGGCTAGCATTAGCCAACAAAGACTAGGTGCCCTCTATGCAAGTCAACATACTCGAAGCCAAGAACAACTTATCCAGCCTCATCGTTGCCGCCGAGAGAGACGAAGAAGTAGTAATCGCCCGTAATGGCGTACCCGTCGCCAAACTTGTTAAATACACGGCCAACAAAGTCGCTCCCCCTGGTGCCTGGAAAGGTCGTGCCGCTTATGCGGCGGACTGGAATTCCGCCGAGACTAACGCCGAAGTAGAGCAATTATTCACCGATAGCAATAATGCGCCTGCTGCTTGATACCTGCATTGTTTACGATTGGCTGACGGGCGAAATCAAGGACCGCCCGATCATCGAGCGGATTCAAACCGAAGGCGCATTGGTCAGTTCGGTTACGCTCTGGGAGATGGCAATTAAAAACGGCTTGGGTAAAATGCCCTTGCCCTCGGAACATATTGCCGAAGACATTGAAGCGCAAGGTTTTCAATGGCTGAATATCACGCCTTACCATGCCCAAACCGTTCTCGAATTGGGCGATCATCATAAAGACCCGTTCGACCGATTGCTGATTGCCCAGGCCAAGTACGAGAAGCTGTGTATTGTGACTTACGATGGGGTGTTTCAGGATTATCTTGATGATGTGATGTTTATTAGGAAATAGATAAACTTGATGGCCCGTACTATGACACACTACGCACCACTTGATCTTAGTTATTGGGCAGAAAAGCATTGCCCAATCTCAGATAATGCCCCATGGTTTTCAAAAAACTCAATTAAATAGATTTATGAGACTGCTAAATTCTGATGATCGTATAG
The DNA here is from genome assembly GCF_036845245.1 of Methylobacter sp. Taxonomy (NCBI): domain Bacteria; kingdom Pseudomonadati; phylum Pseudomonadota; class Gammaproteobacteria; order Methylococcales; family Methylococcaceae; genus Methylobacter; species Methylobacter sp. The sequence goes on along the minus strand of NZ_DAIUEH010000014.1, from coordinate 50,945 downwards.
CTTGGATACGACTTAGCCATAAACGAAATAAACGAGAAAAGAAACGTTTAGATAAAAAGCGAAATAAACAGAGTCATAACCGTCGAAAAGGGACCAAGCCGTCTTTCGTTCTAAAATCACCTGAAATATTCGAGCTAATAGGCAGTATTAATCGTAAGTTGCTACTTGAATTTATTGGAAAACTTCGGGATAAAGTGCTAATCCAGAAAAGACCTGTAAGAATTGATTTTTCAAACGCTAAACGAATGGTTGTTTGTGGAACCTTACTGTTTTTTTCTGAGCTCCATCGAATTAAACGAGAACTTGGGTCATTAAATTTAGTATCTTGCATTCCACCGAAAGATGAAACAGCTGCTCAGGTACTACAACATCTAGGAATTTTGAAGATGTTAAAAAACAGTTGTTCAATTATTCCAAAGCGCTCCGATGTAATCAATTGGAAAATTGCATTCGGAGAACTTACAGATGCTACAAAGGTTGGCGAGATATTGGAAGCAGAAAGCAGGCTGCCACAAACCAAAGCTAAGAAACTATATCGGGGAGTCTCTGAAGCAATGACTAATGTTTCGCAGCATGCCTATATGGATTTACGAAATGACGGTGCAGAAATTATAGGTGATAAGGGATGGTGGATGTTTTGTCGTGAAGAAGAGAACCATATTTCTGTGGCTTTTTGCGATTTAGGAGTAGGTATTCCAATTACGCTGCCGAAGACAATAGAAGAAAATCATGAAGAAAATATGTTCAAATCAATTTTGTGTAAATTGTTCACGGATAAGAAGAAATATTCAGATGGCGAATTAATTCGTGCAGCGATAGAAGTTAAAAGGAGTCGAACCCAAAAGCGTCATCGCGGGAAAGGATTACTGGATATGATTAAAGCAATAGACACGACTCAAGGAGGCAGGTTGGTAATTCTTAGTAATAAGGGCGGTTATCTGTATAATCTAAACAATTCTAATCCATCCGAAGACGTTAAAAACTATAAGGATTCCATTTTTGGAACCTTGATTCTTTGGTCTTTACCAGTAAGTCGGAATACAGAGGTAAAATTATGAATACCATCACTACGACGATTATTGATATTGGGAGAGATTTTTCCCGGTATCCTGCTGGACGGTATGAAACCGATGGGCCGTTCAGCGGTGAACTTTTCCGAGCTAAATTTTTAGTCCCTGTCTTAGACAGTAACGGGCATGTAACCATTGAATTAGATGAGACTGCCGGATATGGTTCCTCATTTCTAGAGGAAGCGTTTGGAGGACTAGTTCGATTGGGTTATTCATCAACACAAATAAAAAATACTATAACTTTACATTCAGAAGATCCCAGTTTGCTTGAGGAGATTGAAGAATATATTCTCGATGCGGAGCAAGGCTAATATGGGCTGGACACAAATAGTAACTTGGTTACTGGTTATTTTGGGATGGCTATTGGTAAACCATCAAAATAATGTTCGTGAAAAGCGCAAAGAGATACGAGCTATACTTGATAAAACTCAATCTTTTTTGGATGAAATTGAAATCGAAGCTATAAAGTATCATACAAGCCAAGAATCCAGTGATTCGGCTTTTCAGCTGAAACGAAATTTGAATCAAAAATTGCGTAACAAACTCGATATTCTGAAATTACGAAATCTTAACGTTGAAAAATGTTATCCGCATTTAAAAAAGCTCCGCCAAGCGGTTACGCTGGAAAATTTTGATACCTCCAGTTTTAAACCTCAAAATTTTAGCGATGATTTAATAAAAAATATCTGGCTTGCTAAAGATAAGTTAAGTCAAGAACTTGAAAATAGTTTTGCAACTCGATATCGCTAAGATTTTGTAAGTCTAGCAAATTGATCAACTTCTTTCCGTTGCCCGACATCTTGACTAATTATTTAACCCCGCCATCAATTCCCCAGCCATATCCCCCAACTTTTTCGCCGCCCGTTCCAACCTATCATTCCACGGCACGGCGCAACGAACAAAAGTTCCAGAAGAACAAAAGTTCCAGGTCTTGCATTGTGCAATTCAATACACCAGTATCATTGATTATGTTCACGCCCCGTATACCATAGTATTTTGCTAAACCGGAGCGAGCCGATTTAACCAAACAAATTTTGATTATGGGGAAGAAATAAAATGCCGGAAATATCGAGGTTCTACGGAATTATTATTAAATTGTTTTTTAGTGATCATCCACCGCCACACTTTCACGTCGTTTATGGCGAGTACAACGCGCTTTTTGATATTGAAACGTTGGAAATAATAGAAGGGGATTTACCCAATCGCGCCCAAAAGATGGTTGTTGAATGGGCGACACGCTATCAAGCCGAATTGATGGCCATGTGGACGAAGCAACAGTTCCATAAACTGCCGCCGCTGGAGTAATTATCATGAACTATCCTAAAATTCTCGCTGTCCAGCCAATGGACGATTACCAATTATTAGTTGAATTTACAACCCACGAAAAACGTCGCTACGATGTAAAACCGTTATTAAACAAAACCATGTTTGCCGCGTTAAAAAATGCCGCTTTTTTTAAAAGCGTTAAAGTCGAGCAAGGTGGTTATGCGGTGAGTTGGAACGATGATATTGATATTAGCGAATATGAGTTATGGCGTAACGGTTATGCTGACTGAACTACCCCAGCCTTGCTAATTGTTTAATCCCGCCATTAACTCCCCAACCATATCCCCCAGCTTTTTCAACGCCCGTTCCAATCGGTCATTCCAGGGCACGGCGCAACTAAGCCTGATGAAGTTGCCGTATTTTTTTTGCGTAGCGGAGAACAGCGGCCCGGGAGCGATGATGATGCCTTCCAGGCTCGCGCGCCGATGCAATTCCATCGCATCGACGCTTTCCGGCAGTTCCACCCACAACGCAAAACCGCCTTCCGGTTGCGTCACTTTAGTTCCCTCGGGAAAAGACAGGATCACTGCCTTCACCGTGCGAGCCACGCTATGGGCATATTCCTGCCGGACCTGACGCAGATAACGGTCATAACCGCCTTGCTCCAGCAAATGGGCAATAACAAGTTGATTGAGCGTCGGCGTGGCCTGATGCAGCATGTATTTGAGATTTTCCACTTTTTTCATAAACCGGCCCGGAACCAGCCAACCGACGCGCAAGCCCGGCGACAAGGTTTTTGCAAAGGACGAGCAATACAGCACTTCGCCCTGTTGGCTCCAAGCCTTGGCGACGGAAGGCCGTTTCAATCCGAAGCCCAAATCGCCATAGACATCGTCCTCGACCAACGGAATACCGTTTTTTTCCAGTAACGCCACCAGGTTTTTTTTCCGCTCGTCCGACATGCAAGAACCGACTGGGTTGTTATAGTTGGAAATAATCAGGCAGGCTTTGATCGGCCACTGTTCGATAGCCAGTTGCAGCGCTTCAACAGAAATGCCGTCGCGCGGATGAGTCGGGATTTCCAGCGCTTCCATGCCACAGGACTCGATGACCTGCAACAATCCGTAAAACGTCGGCGATTCGATAGCGATCACATCGCCCGGCTTGCAGATCGCCAGCAACGCGAGCCGAACGGCGTCCCTGGCGCCTTGCGTAATGACAATATCATCAGGGTTGACAGCACAATTCAATTCGACCATGCGTTTGGCAATCTGGCGGCGAAGCTCCTGATTGCCGAGCAATTCATCGGTGTCGAAACAGCGTTTTTCAAACAGGCGCACCACTTTTTGGGTGGCCTGTTGCAAAACGCGCGTCGGCAAAAAATCAGGCGCGGGTACGGAAGAACCCAGATTGATCTGGTAAGGATCTTTCGCGGCCAGCAGAATCTGCCGTGTCAGGGACTGGCCTGTCACTCGGGAAGGCATCGTTGACGGCTCGGAAATATCGGGTTCGGTGACGGCTAGTCGATGAAAGGCGCTGACATAGTATCCGGAGCGCGCACGCGCCTGGATTCGTCCTTGGTCTTCCAGCAGCCGGTAGGCTTCAAGTGCGGTCGATACGCTCACGTTCAGTTGCTGACTTAAACGGCGTATGCCCGGTAAGCGTTCGCCTGAACGATAAACGCCTTGTTCGATATGGGCGAGGATATTGTCCGCTACGGTTTCATAAAGATGTTTCATCGATTTTAGGTCTCTGCGGGTTGTCTGCCCGGCAAATTTAGCACAACTGTACCGCTTAGTTATTTAATTTTTTTATATTGTATCTCTCCAGCCCATCTGATATCCCTCGTTCCCACGCGCTACACCCAGTATTTACACGACGTGCATTTTTCGATCCGTTGACCGTAACTCGCGGCGTAGCGCGCCTTTAACTGTATTCCCACTCAGCGCGTCATTGCCATTAAGTTAAGCGTTGTAGGAGCGGGCCATGCCCGCGATGAGGGAGCGCAACGGTAATTGTCGTTCAAATTTCGCGGGCATGGCCCGCTCCTACCGCATCATTGTGCTTAACTTAATGGCAGTGACGCAGCGAGTGGGAACGAGGCAAACTGCGATTAATCCAGCTTATCCATAACAGTTATCCGCTTTATTAAGCGGAACAGATCATTCAAACCGTAATCTGTACCCTAAAAATCGTTTTTTCCTGAATCTGTCAGCAATACTGCCTCGCTCGTAAACTATCTTCCGTCAATCCCCCTCATTTATTGACAGCTATAACTCTCCCTGCATCGCGCCATTGATGCAGGGTTTTTTACTCATAACAAGGAGCATTCCATGCCAGCAGTTCAAAAACCAGCCCACGTCAACGGCGATTTTTTTGTGGATTACGAAGAGAAAGTATTCGAGGACGTCAAAGCCCAACCCGGCGAAAAAGCCCTGGTGAAATTCCACACTGTCGCCTTTGAAGGTTCCATCGGCTTCGTGAATCTATTGCAGGCGACCCGTCTGCAACGCAAAGGCTTTGAAACCTCGATCCTGTTATACGGGCCGGGCGTGACGCTCGGCATTCAGCGCGGCTTTCCGCGCTTGGGCGACGAGGCTTTTCCGGGACACCAGAACTACACCACCCAAATCAACAAATTCATGGCCGAAGGCGGCAAAGTCTATGCCTGCCGGTTCGCACTGCAAGCCTTGTACGGACACGGCGAACCCAGCCTGATCGAAGGCATCCGCCCGGTCAGCCCGCTGGATGTATTGGACATCGTGCTGATCCATCGCCGCGAGAACGCTTTCATCCTGGATACCTGGACGATGTAAATCATTCGGAACACTAAAAACGGCGGTTTTGTCCACGAAAGACACAAAAAACACGAAATAAACCGCGTACATCTACCGTTAATATTTTCGTGCTTTTTGTGCCTTTCGTGGACCCACTGCTTTTCCCAGAATAATCAGCAACAGGAGTACAGATTGTGACATCGAAAAAAATCGTCAGGGCGGCAGCGGTACAGATTGCACCGGTGTTCGATTCGGCCACCGGCACCGTCGACAAGGTTTGTCAGGCCATCAGCGACGCCGCCAAGGAAGGCGCGCAACTGGTAGTATTTCCGGAAACCTTTGTGCCTTATTACCCGTACTTTTCGTTCGTGCTGCCGCCGGTCGCGTCCGGCAGCGCGCATCTTAAGCTTTACGAGCACGCCGTCGTGGTGCCGGGACCGGTCACCGATGCGGTTGCCGCCCAAGCCCGCTCGTTGGGCGTGGTCGTGGTGCTGGGCGTCAATGAGCGCGACCACGGCAGCCTTTACAACACCCAACTGATTTTCGATGAATGCGGCAGTCTGGTATTGAAGCGGCGTAAGATCACACCGACTTTCCATGAACGCATGATCTGGGGCCAAGGCGATGCTTCCGGCCTGAAAGTGGTCGATACCGGCATCGGCCGAATCGGCGCGCTGGCCTGCTGGGAACATTACAACCCGCTGGCCCGCTACGCATTGATGGCGCAGCATGAAGAAATCCATTGCAGCCAGTTTCCCGGCTCCTTGGTCGGGCCGATTTTCGCCGAACAGATCGAAGTCACCATCCGCCATCATGCACTGGAATCCGGCTGCTTCGTGATCAACTCCACCGGCTGGTTGAGCGATCAGCAGATCGAATCGGTAACGCCCGATCCCGTTTTGCAAAAAGCCCTGCGCGGCGGCTGTTGCACGGCAATTATCTCGCCCGAAGGCCAACATCTGGCCGAGCCCTTGCGTTCCGGCGAAGGCATGGTCATCGCCGACCTGGATATGGCGCTGATCACCAAACGCAAACGCATGATGGACTCGGTCGGCCACTATGCCCGCCCCGAACTGTTAAGCCTGAGGATCAATGACAGACCGACTGCACCGATGTTTATTGATGAATTAAATGCAATAAAGCCCTCTCCAGAGGGAGAGGGTTGGGTGAGGGGAAATGAGAGTAACGATTTTATTTCCCCTCATCCCAACCTTCTCCCTAAGGGAGAAGGAGCAAAAGCACCTTTTCCAATCCTCCACAGCAGCGAGCAACCCAGCCATGAATAAAGCCGAAGCCATTTCGTCACAGCTGATCACCGAACTGCAATCGTTGGGATTACGGCTGGAGGACGCCGAATCCGCCATTGGCGTTCGTCGCGGCGGCGCCGGTCCTTCCGACCACAAAGCCGTTACTATCGGCGGCAAGACCATCATGGTGCAGATCGCCACCGCCGGAGCGGTCAACTCGCCGTTCGTCGCAGACCACCCGAATAATCAAGGGAACAGCGTTATTCGTCTTAATGGCAAAAACATAGCTTCCATCGCGTTCCCTCGCCAGCCGCGTTTCTACGCTTTGCAAACCGCGGACGGCGTGTCCTACTCCCATATTGCCACATTGCATGCAGCGGATGTGCTGGCCACCACGGTATTGCAATCCTGCATACGCTACAGCAACCGCAAAAAATCCTGCCAGTTTTGCGCGATCGGCCAATCGCTGAAAGCAGGCCGAACCATTCTTCGCAAAACGCCGGAGCAATTGGCCGAAGTCGCCCGAGCCGCGGTAGAGTTGGACGGCGTAAAGCACATGGTGATCACCACCGGCACGCCCAACCTGACCGATCGCGGCGCTTCGATTCTGTGCGAAAGCGCTAGTGCGGTAAAAGCCGCCGTCGATTTGCCGATTCAGGGCCAATGCGAACCGCCGGACGATGATAGTTGGTTCGAACGCATGAAAGCCGCAGGCATCGACAGCCTGGGCATGCATCTGGAAGCCGTCACCCCGGCAGTCCGCGCCCGCATCATGCCCGGTAAGGCCAGTGTGCCGCTGGAACGTTACATGGACGCTTTCGATGCGGCGGTCGCGGTGTTCGGCCGGGGCGAAGTCAGCACCTACATACTGGCTGGACTCGGCGATACCGTAGAGGCCATCCTGTCCGTTTCCAAGCAGCTGATAGATAAAGGCGTTTATCCGTTCGTAGTGCCTTTTATACCGATTACCGGGACGCCCTTAGCCGATCATCCGTCGCCCGATCCGCGTTTTATGCAGGATATTTTGCAACCGCTGGGCGCTATGCTAAACCAAGCGGGACTCCGCTCCGCCGACATGAAAGCAGGCTGCGCGAAATGCGGTGCTTGCTCCGCCCTTTCCAGTTACGAGGCCTGACATGCTGAACGAATCCATCAACCACTTTGTTCCCAACGAGTACTTGGTTAAATGGGTAACCCAGGACTGGGAACGCGAGCAAATGCTGCGCTTGCGGCAAGCAGTATTTTGCGAGGAACAAGGCGTTTTTCAAGGCAATGATCGTGACGACATCGACCGGATCGCCACCCCTATTGTCGCTATCGCCTGCGTCGGCGGGCTGCCCGATGAAGTGGTCGGAACCGTCCGCATTCACCAGGCCGAACCGGGAATCTGGTGGGGCTCGCGGCTGGCGGTGGCGGCCGACTACCGCAAACAGGGCAACCTGGGTGCCGCGCTGATCCGTCTGGCGGTCACCACCGCCCATGCCCAAGACTGCCACACTTTTCTGGCACAAGTGCAAAGCCGCAATGTACCGTTGTTTCGCCGTCTGCACTGGCGATCGCTACAGGAAATTGAACTGCACGGTCGGCCGCATCACCTGATGCAGGCCGATCTGGGTTTCTATCCGGCCTATGCCGATGGCGCGACCGGTTTTATTGCTACCGGCAGGATTGCCGCATGAGCGATTTAAACCGACTGACTCAACATATAAAACAAAGCATCGGCCTGATGCATAAGCGCGACATCGCCTTCGTAGCGGATAGGCTCAAGCGAATGCCGTTTCATGAAAGCGAAATTCCGCTGGGTGACGATTGCGCCGCCATACCCGACCGGGACGGTTTTTTATTGTTGGCGACGGAAGGTTTCCTGAACGAGTTTGTCGACAGCCACCCTTGGTTTGCCGGGTACTGCGGCGTGATGGTCAACGTCAGCGACATTTACGCGATGGGCGGCCGTCCAATTGCCGTGGTCGATGCGATCTGGAGCGACGGCGAACAAAAAGCCCGGCCGGTGCTGGAAGGCATGGCCGCCGCCTCAGAGATTTATCGCGTGCCTATCGTCGGCGGACATAGCAATCTTCGTAACGACCGTTCGCAATTGTCGGTGGCGATTCTCGGCCGCGCCAATAAATTGCTCAGCAGTTTCGAGGCAAAAGCCGGACAAAAGCTGCTGGCGGCGGTCGATTTGCGCGGACATTTTCGCGAACCCTATGCCTGGTGGGATGCGAGCACCGGTTCGCCGCCCGAAAGATTGCGCGAGGATCTGGAACTATTACCGCTACTCGCAGAAATCGGGCTGTGCGCCGCGGCGAAAGACATCAGCATGGCGGGCATGATCGGCACGGTGCTGATGCTGCTGGAGTGTTCAGGCTTGGGCGGTACGATCGACACGGCTTCCATACCCTGCCCGCCCGACATCCCATTGGAGCGCTGGCTTTGCTGTTTTCCCAGCTACGGCTTCGTGCTGAGCGCGGAAGTCGAACATACCGAAGCCATTATTGAACGCTTCTCGCGGCGCGGCATTGCCTGCTTGGTGATCGGCGAAACCGATGCTTCCGGCCGCCTGCGCCTTGCCGATGCCGACAGCGAGGAACTGCTCTGGGATTTGCACGCAGAACCGTTGACCGGCTGCGGCATAGCACTCAAACCGGAGGTTTAGCCATGTTCCTCCATTCCACTCATCGAAGAGGACTTACCCATGCCTGAAATGCGTTTTCGCGTCCGTTGGCCGGACCAATCCGCCACCCTTTGCTATTCGCCATCCCAGGTGATCAAGGATTTTTTCAATCCGGGCGAAAGCTACGAGTTGGAAGATTTTCTCGCCCGTAGCCGTGCGGCTTTACAGATCGCCAGCGAGCGGGTTCGCCAAAAGTATGGATACACCTGCTCCAGTGCAATGAGTCAGCTGGCCGAGATTGAATCTATTGCCGCACTATTTTCGGATATTGAAAATCCAAAGGTTTTGGTGGAAAAGTTTATCGGGTAAGTCTATCCAGAACTGAACCAAGGACATTGTAGGAGCGGGCCGTGCCCGCGATGAAGGAACTACAAGTCTGCAATCGCTGCTCAAATGTCGCGGGCGCGGCCCGCTCCTACTTGGCAGTGATGCTCTGCGTAGGAACCATAAGCAAACAGGATTTTGTCTCGCTCCACGCGCTGCGTGGGAACGAGAGCAGGGTGAACTTCCGACCCGGCACTCAGGAATCACAAACTACACAACAAGAGAGAACACATGAATAATCAACAAAACAATCCACACCCGCATTATCAAGTCATCATCGTCGGCGGCGGCCAAGCCGGTTTGTCGGTGAGCTATCACCTGCAAAAACTGGACATCAGCCACATCGTTTTTGAAAAAAACCGGGTCGCCCATTCCTGGCGCAATGATCGCTGGGACAGCTTTTGCCTGGTGACCCCGAACTGGCAATGCCGCCTGCCGGATTTTCCGTATCAAGGCGACGACCCGCAAGGTTTCATGCTTAAGGACCAGATTGTCGAATATGTCGAAGCTTTTGCCCAAAAGATCAACGCACCGCTGAACGAAGGCGTGGCCGTGACCCGCGTCCGCAGGGGCAAACAGGGCTGGCTTGAGGTAACCACAAGCATCGGCGAGTTCACCGCCGATCACTTGGTCGTGGCAACCGGCGGCTATGATATTCCGATTATCCCTGATTATGCCCAAAACCTTCCCGACCACATTACCCAAATCCATTCCGTGCAATACCGTAATCCGCAATCTCTGCCTGCCGGTGAGGTGCTGGTCGTAGGGACAGGGCAATCCGGTGTTCAGCTGATGGAAGACCTGCATTTGGCGGGACGTAAAGTGCATTTGGCAGTCGGCAACGCACCTCGTTCGCCGCGCATGTATCGCGGCCGGGAAACGACGGAGTGGCTGTACGACCTGGGCTTTTACCAACTGACTTTGGATAATCACCCAATGGGCGATGCGGTTCGTCACAAGACCAACCACTATTTAACCGGGCGCGACGGCGGCCATGAAATCGATCTGCGCAAGTTTGCGCTGGAAGGCGTCAGTCTGTATGGCAGCATGGCCAATATCCAAGGCGCCACGCTGGAATTCAAAGCGGATTTAACCCAAAACCTCGACGAGGCCGATGACGTGTATGTGCGTATACGCAAAGATATTGACCGCTATATTGCGGAGAACGGCATCGATGCGCCGGAGGAACCGCCGTTCAGGAAAGTCTGGAAACCCGAATTCGATCCATTGACTGTAGATGCCGATGCCGCGGGCATCACCTCCATCGTGTGGGCGATCGGTTTTCGGCCGGATTACAGCTGGATAGAACTACCGGCTTTCGATGTCCACGGCCATCCGCAATTCCATCGCGGAGTAACCAACGAAGAAGGGCTCTATTTTATCGGTTTGCCCTGGCTCAACACCTGGGGTTCCGGCCGCTTTCTGGGAATTGCCGAGGATGCGCAATATCTGGCTGGTGTGATTCGAAACAAGTTAGAGGCGGAGCAAAGCCAGACTTGCACTTCACGCAAACCAGCAGCGGTTTGAAAGTTGCGTTAAGGCGTGTCCGATAACCCATCTGCCCATAAATCAGATTTTATTATTCACCACGAAGACACGCATAAACTGGGTGTCTTTGTGGTGAATAAAAATTAAGGCCAGGCGGACAAACCAAACCTTTGCGAATCGGCCAATATGACTGGACGTTTAATCTATTGAATAGCTAGTAATCAGTCAAATTTATAATGTCGAGTGAAGAAGGCTATGTGGGAGCGGCTTTAGCCGCGACAATCGCGGCTAAAGCCGCTCCCACAATTAAATTATTACCCGACAAAACAAGATTGACTGAGTACTAGAACTTTGCCCAAAAATTTATTCGAAAAACGGTTTGATTAGATCAAGCCCTAACCTTATTCGCCCGGCTATGCTCGCTTGTTATCCGGTAAACATTCGCTATCGCCGCCGCCACCGCGGGCCAGGAATAACAGCTTCGCGCTTTGTTAAGCGCAGCCTCGCGCATAGCGTGGATTTCTGTTTCCGGGGCGAGCAGCACATCGATAATCCGTCCTGCGAACTCATCCGGATTCATAGGGTCGGCGAGATAGCCTTCGACGCCCGGCGTCACAATATCGACAGGACCGCCATGGCAGGTCGCGATGACCGGCGTACCGGAGGCGAAAGCTTCCACCAGCACCAAACCGAACGGCTCGTAATGCGACGGGCAAAGAAACAGGTCGGCCGCTTGGTAGTAGCGCTTGAGCGTGTCATCGTCCAAGCGGTTGAACCAATGGATGGCCTTTGTCAGGCCCAACTGTAAAGCTCTATCTTGCAAGGCATCCCGATAAATTCGCTCCTCGGCATCGGGTTGCTGCGGTCCGGCCGGAAGGCAAAAAATAACCGACTTGCCTGCCGCTTGCAGTCGTTTCAATACGATGGGAATAGCGTCCAGCAATTCCAAAAAACCCTTGCGCGGGTCCAAGCGTCCGGCAGTGAACAACAGAAAATCGGAATCAAAACCCAGTTGACGCTGCAACGCCCGTTTGTCGGAACAAGCCTCAAAATTATCGATATCGACGCCGCCCGGCACTACCGCGATTTTGTCGCTTACTGTTTGGTAGCGTTTGGCCAAAGCGGTCTTCTCGTTGCTGCTCAAGGCGATGACTTTATCTGCCGCATCCAGTATTTTTCGTTCCGCCCGGATACGCAGGTCGTAACGAAATCGCGAACCGTCCACTGTCCCGTCGGGAATCTGATCGCGCTTGAGTAGTCCCAATGAGTGGCTGGTAAACACCAGCGGCTTACCGAGCGATACGGCAGCGATCAAAGCAGTCGCACCGCCATCCCAATAATGACCATGACACAGGTCGGCATCGCTTAGCCAAGCGCCCTGCTCTGCCAGCACGTTGCTTGCAAATTCGGCCAAGTACGGCCCCATGTCTTCCTTACGCAGGAATCCGGTTTGCCCCATCGGGTAACGAAATATCTCGGCATTTTCTGCGAGTTTCCGGTAAGCCGGTTTATCGCCCCACTGCCGGTTAAAGACACGGACTTCATGCCCCATTGCAGCCAGTTCAAGCGCTACCTGGGCTTCATAGACACATTGCCCGCCTGCATCCGGTTCGCCGGTAGCTGCCAAAGGATCGCAATGAGGAGAAAAAAAAGCTATTCGCATGATTTAATCTCGCTAAGCTGTTACCGGGTGCGACCAAAAGCCGTAATGGTGCAAACCTTCGATTATGCCGTCGCCGTAATGGGCATTAGCCATGTAAAGCTGCGCCTCGGAAAATTGCGTTTGCAAAACTCTAAGCCGGGATTGCACGTCATTGGGCGCGTTACCCACCATCGTGCCGCAGATACCGGACAGCAGCACGTCAAAATCATTGCCGGAATCTCCTGCGAAAAACACCCGTGCCTTGGCAAGCCTGTAACAATGCGCCATGTATTCGACTGCATGTTTTTTTCCGGCATCGATAGGGATAATATCCAGCAAGGCCCGTCCGCTTCCTTCTTCGATACTGACGACCAATTTCAAATTGTCGGCCAATGCGTCAACTCGATACCGGATTTCCGCCTGTAATTCTTTTGATGCCGCTTTGTGATAATAAAGACTGAATTTATATCTCCCCTGTTTATCCAACTCCTGCGTTAACAGTCTCGGAATTTTGGTTAAGGTTTTACGTAAGGCTTGATGATCGAGCTTTGGACCCAGCTGCTGCTCCCACTCTATATCCCGTTCGCCTTCCGAGTTATAGATTTCCGTTCCGACATTGCATATCCACCAATCGGGTGGCGTCAGGCCGAAAGTTTTGACGCCTTTTCTCGCCGAGTCAAGATGCCGTCCGGTGACGAAGCAAATCGGAATTCCGCGTTCCCTCAAACAATTAAGTAAGCGCTGAGTTCGCTCCAAACAGCCCGAAGCGGGCAATTTACAGGTGTTCGGCAACAGGGTGCCGTCCAGGTCGACGGCAAACAGGAAAAGTGTACTAATCATGGGACAAGCCTCCGCAGACGCTGATTGACGTGTTGTTCCAACTCCGGCAAAACGCTTGCATTATCGGCTTCCAGCGTGATTTCCAGCTGTGCTGAGTCCGAACTGGGCAACACGTAGACCCAGCCGTTTTCCAGAACCAGACGCAAGCCTTCCGGCATTCTATCCCGTTCTACCTCAGGATATTCGCCCAGCTCACGCATAACCCGCCCCATATCGATCCAGGGGCAAAGAATAGAAAGATAACGCCGGTAACTGAGCGGAGTTTGCCGCTCGAAATCATGCAGGGTAAGCTGTTCGTTGCCCAAAAATTCCAGCAGACGCAAAGCGCCCGATACCGCTCCATAACCTAAATAGAAATGAGTCAGATGCATCCAGTCATGGTTGTGAGTGTGTTCATAGACGGTATTAAGCTTGGCGCCCACATCTTTATGCGTGATAACGATCTGGCGGCGATGTGTTGTTGCCAAAGCGTCGAGAAACTTGGGGTGATCGGGCTCCAGAAAAATCGGCTCATCGGGCGGCGCACTTATAATAAAAGCAGCTGCAAGCAATTCCTGGGTGCGTTGAGTCCGGTGAATAACTCCAAGTTCATCCACCAGCGTCAGCTGTTCGCCGTTTTTTTCAATAATCAGCGCAATTTTATGGTTCAGCTTGGCAATTTCGGCAATCCATTCGTAAGGTGCGGTCTGTAATGGCACGCTCTCTTCGACTTGACTTTCCAGATACGGAACTTCGCTGCTGCCCAACACGTCGGCCAGGATGCGGCTCAGATTGTGTTCAGTGCAGTAATGCAATACCCGGCCGCGCCAAGGGCTCAAAGCGTCCTGATCGGTAAATTGAGTAAGATGTTCTGCATAGCGCTCATGCACCCGGCCGGTATAGCCCAGGCTGCCCACACTGTCTACGGCGACTTTCGGGAATTCGCCCCGGTAAAACACCGCTTCGATTTTACGCCTGGCCTGACGCATCAACGGTAATCCGTTGCTGTCGAACAGTTCGATAATCGCTACGCTGGCGTGGGCGTCGGACATGCGGATATGGGTGCCGCCGTCGGTATCGCGGCTGAAACTGGTGATGAAGCGCGTTTCCGGCAGGCTGGCTTCTTCAAGATCGTCGACGCTGACGCCAACTGCCAATAAGCCTGATATGAAAGCGCGCTTGATCAAACGGGAGAAAGGATGCAGATCGCGTGCAACCATCACCTGCTTACCACGCCCCAGAAAACCGCCGAAAGCCTTGCCCAAGGTAACGGCATATTCCGGGGTGATATGCAGATTCGCCAGCCCACTGATCCCGCGAGAGGCAAAAATGGAGGGCCTCAGTAACGACTCCCAGACCAGATTCTCCCGCAGGGTGCTGTGCGCGTCCACTTCCTTGTCGGGCCACACCAGCACCCCCGGCAGTACCGATACTTGACGGCCCAAATGGCAATGTATGCCGATGACCGCCTCGTCGCCGACTGCACATTGAACTTCCAGGATATTATTATTACCGATAATACAATTACGCACATCGCACGACTCGCCGATGAAACTGTTATTCATCACGATACTCCGGGTAACGGCGGCTCTGGTGTCGATTTCCACATCCGGGCAGATGACGCTATAGGGCCCGATCTTCGCAGCAGAATGAATACGGACGTTGTCGCCGATCCAGCTGGGCGCTATCAGTTCCGCATCCGCGGCGACGCGCGCGCCATCGCCCAGCCAGATCCGGTCGGCGATTTGATGGCCTGATATCGGCAGCCGGAGCTTGCCATCCAGGAAATCCCAATGCGATTGTTTGAGCTGGCTGATAGTGCCGATATCGTTCCAATACCCTTCGGCCACATAGGCGAACAAAGGAATGTTATCCGCCATCAGCTGCGGAAACAGGTCGTTGGCAAAATCATAGGGAGTACCTTCAGGAATGCGCTCCAGAATATCCGGTTCGATCAGGTAAATGCCGGTATTAACCGTATCGCTGCAAACTTCGCTGACGCCCGGTTTTTCCAGAAAGCGCAGGATGTGCCCTTCCTCGTCAGTCACCACTACGCCGAATTCTCCGGGATCGGGTACGCGCTTAAGACAGATGCTGACCTTGGCGTTGTTTGAGCGATGAAATTCCCAAAAATCGGCCAAATCGAAATCGGTCAACGCATCGCCCGCGATGACTAAAAAAGTTTCGCCCAGGAAATCGGCGCCGAGCTTTACTGAACCGGCCGTGCCCAACGGCATGTGTTCCAGCGTGTAAGTCATATTGACCCCAAAATCGCTGCCGTCGGCAAAATGGTCGCGGATGACGCGTGGACGAAAATGCAGCGTGGCAAGCAGGTCGGTAAAGCCCTGACTGCGCAGATGATGCACGATGTGCTCCATGATAGGCCGCCCCAACAGGTTGACCATCGGCTTGGGAATATTTTCAGTCAGCGGGTGCAGGCGTGTGCCCTGCCCTCCAGCAAGAATAACAGCTTTCATTAGTTTGCTTCCTGTCCTAATCGTTTCGGTTGCATAGACTGTTTACCTCAATGGATTGTTTGATTTCAAATGATTATCGTCGCTTTGTCAACCGACAGGTTATTACTATATAGTTAAATAAACATTAAAAAAATTAAAGGACTTAGTTGATTGTCAGCCCATGTTTATTTTGATAAAGTAATTTGATATCAAATTATATCAACAGTGATTTTTGGCGGCTTTCCGAATGCGCCTTCATTACCGGCGATTTGCATCAACTCCGGCACAATCCGATGCGATGGGTCTTGTCCATCGCATTCTTGAACACGGGAGACACACATGATAGAGAAACGACGACCCGATGATTTGGTCAGGCAGTTGATTGATCATGCGGTAGCAGCACCGGCAGTCGCGCATCAGATTCTTCATCAATTGCAGAAGCAGGAACGGCCCTTTCTGCTGCATACCGACGTATACGATGCGTTCGCGGAGGTTTGCACGGCTCCCGATGCACCGGCCGACTTGGCCGTCTCTGCTTGGGCCAAGCTCTTCCGTTGCACGCAGGAGGCCGTTATCAACGGCTCATGGATTTACTTGGCGGTTCGTCTCGCTATCGGGCAATGGCGCTATTTGCGCATCGCCTTCGCCGGCTTGCGCATCGAAGAGATCGATGTGCGCGATTTCCTGCATTTCAAGGAGATGCTGGCGACCGGACAACATGGGATCGACGAGTGGCTGACTGAAATCGACTTCGGGCCTTTCTACCACGAGTCGCCTAAAATGCAGGAAGCCCGTTCTATCGGCCGCGGCGTGGAGTTCCTGAACCGGCAGTTATCCGGCCAATTGTTCGGAGATCTGCGCGACGGTAAGGAGCGGATTGTGAACTTTCTCAACATGCATGCTTACCGGGGTCAACAGCTGATGCTTAACGAGCAAATCGGCAGGGTGCGTGAGTTACAGCGGGCACTGGCCGATGCCGAAGAATTCCTCGCTCCGCTCAATCCCGAATTATCCTGGACCGATGTTGCTTCAGCTTTGCGCGCCCTGGGTTTTGAACCGGGCTGGGGACGGCAGGTAGCGCGTATTCGCGACACCATGAGTTTATTGCGTGATTTGCTGGAAGCTCCCGACCCACGCATCATGGAAACTTTTCTGGCGCGGCTGCCGATGATTTTTTCAGTAGCCATTGTGTCGCCCCATGGCTATTTCGGACAAGCCGATGTTTTAGGCCGCCCGGATACCGGCGGGCAAGTGGTCTACATCCTGGATCAGGTCCGCGCGTTGGAGACGGAGATGCGTTCACGTCTTTACGAGCAGGGCCTGGATATCGAACCGCAAATCATCGTACTCACCCGACTGATCCCCCAGGCTGAAGGCAGCACCTGCGACCAACCTCTCGAGCCGATACTGGGTACGCGCGCCGCCCGCATCTTACGCGTACCGTTCCGAAATCCCAGCGGCGAAATCATTCCCCACTGGATTTCCCGTTTCGAGATTTGGCCTTATCTGGAACAATTTACCCTGGATTCGGAGCGTGAGCTGCTCGCGGAAATCGGCGGCCCGCCGGATTTGATCGTCGGTAATTACTCCGACGGCAACTTGGTGGCCACATTGCTGTCGCAGCGCCTGTGCATCACTCAGTGCAACATCGCTCATGCGCTCGAAAAAACCAAATACCTTTATTCCGACCTGCACTGGCAGCAAAATGAAGCGCAATACCATTTCTCCAGCCAATTCACCGCCGACCTGATTTCGATGAACGCGGCGGATTTCATCATCGCCAGCACTTACCAGGAAATTGCCGGCACAGCCGACAGCGTGGGCCAATACGAAAGCCATACCGCGTTCACGATGCCCGGCCTGTTCAGGGTCATCAACGGCATCAATGTTTACGACCCCAAGTTCAATATCGTTTCGCCGGGCGCTGATGCCGCCACCTATTTTTCTTATGAGAAACAGGACCAGAGGCTGCGTCACTTGCACGCAACCATAGAGCAATGGCTGTACGGCGAACTCGGCGACCAAGCTCGCGGCAGCCTCGCCGACCGCGACAAACCCCTGATATTCACAATGGCGCGCCTGGATCGCATCAAGAACATCAGCGGATTGGTCGAGTGGTACGGAAACTCGGAAAAACTGCGTAACGTAGCGAACCTGCTGGTTATCTCCGGCCATGTAAACCCTGATCTTTCCACGGATACCGAAGAGCGGGACCAAGCCCGGCATATGCATGAACTATTCGACCGCTACGGCTTGGACCATCAAGTGCGCTGGCTCGGACTGCGCTTATCCAAGGATGTTGCCGGGGAGTTATACCGCTACATAGCCGACGGGCGCGGCGTGTTCGTCCAGCCGGCGTTGTTCGAAGCTTTCGGCTTGACCGTGGTCGAAGCCATGGCATCCGGCCTGCCCTGTTTCGCAACCTGTTTCGGCGGACCCTCGGAAATTATCCAAGACGGCCTATCCGGTTTCCATATCGACCCTAACCACGGCGACGAAGCGGCCGAGTCCATTGCCGCATTTTTTGACCGCAGTCTGCGTGAGCCCGATTATTGGCGGCAAATTTCCGACCATGCTTTGCAGCGGGTCGCCGAACGCTATACTTGGCAGCATTATGCCGAACGCATGATAACACTGTCGCATGTGTACGGTTTCTGGCGCCATGTAACCGACTTGGAACGCCGGGAAACCCAACGTTATTTGCAGTTGCTGTACAGTTTGCAACTGCGCCCTCTTGCCCGGAGTATGACTTGAAAATCGAACAAAACGCCTTGGAAATCCAGGAACATGTGTTGTTAGAGCTGCGTCGCATCGCCCGCTCTTTGGGCGTGTACTCGAAGCAATTGCAAAAATCGGGACTGACCAGCTCGCAGCTGGCGGTTCTGCGCACTTTGGCCGCCCAAGGCCCGATGCCCGCAAACCACCTCAGCCGGGCGGTCGAACTCAGCCAGGGAACGGTCACCAGTGTTTTGGACCGCCTGGTCAGCAAGAGTTTAATCCAACGCAACCGGCGCGAAGGCGATAGACGGCAAGTATGGGTAACGTTGACCGATGTCGGCCTGGAGGCTTTCCAGGGTGCGCCTTCGCCAATGCACCTGGAATTTCTGGACAGCTTTTCCCAGCTTCAGGATTGGGAGCAGACGATGATTCTTTCATCCTTGCAACGAGTGGCGGGAATGATGGATATCGGCTATGCCAATACTCAAAAACAGAGTGCGGCAATAGCAGATAACATCGAGAAAAATCTGGATTTATTATTTGGCGAGCATGAGGACAAGGGTTGCTGAGCCATTGCTACGTCGAGCTTTACAGTAAATTAAATACCGACAACAGCAGCATAGATTGCGCTTGAGCATAATGCCGCGCAAGGCAGCGTCAGCAGCCAGGATAATGCAATGGACGCGATCACCTCTGTGTTGGCTTTGCCGCCACACAGGCCTATGCCGAACAACGCACCGACCGACACATGGGTAGTGGACACCGGCATGCCGAACTGACTGGCAAAAATCACCAGCAGCGCTGTGGTCAGGTTAGCTGAAAAACCCTGGGGCGGTGTAATCGCGGTGATTTTATGGCTCATGGTTTCCGCCACCCGCCGGGCGTTAAATAACCCGCCCAACAGCATCATCACAGCAATCACGACAATAATCCATTGCAGACTAAAACCGGGCGCCAGCAACAATAATGCCGCAATTTTCGGTGTGTCGTTGAGGCCGCGGGCAAAACACACGGCCCCGGCACTGCAAAAATGCAGGCTGTTAAGCATACGCCGCGCATCAAAACCCACTACGAAGCCAACGTCGCGTTCAGCGCAAAGCGTTTGCGGGGCTATACTGAGCGTGGATGAAAGACCGGCTATCATTGCTGTATTGGAGGCATCCACAAGCAAGAGGCGGTCAGGTTGTTCCACGCACACGCATAAATCTTGGTTAAAGACAGGCAGTTTAGGTTGAAGCCGATACAGCAGCGCCGCCAACAACAACGCGACAAACGGGCTTAATAGCAGCGGCAACATAAAATTGCTTAATAAGGGTGCGAGATTCACATGGCCCGAAGTTGCCAATAATGTGCTGCCCACCATCGCACCCAACAACGCGTGCGTGGTTGAAACCGGAAAACCGAATCGGGTCGCCAGAATGACTGTCATCCCGGCGCCGCCGGCTACCGCAACCATGAACGGCAGTGATTGAATCAATTGATCAGACGCCAGGCCTTTGCCGGAGAATTTGACCATCAGGGTTTGCGCCAGAAACAATGCGCAACTCGAACCGGCCAGAGTAGTCAGCGTTGCCCAGCTTAAAGCCAGCCGGTAATTGGCCATGCCGCTGCCGAATAAGGTCGCAACCCCTTTAAAGTTATCGTTGGCGCCGTTGGCATAAGCCAGAAAACAGACGGTAATAAATAAGACGGTAGCCACTGTCGTTCTCCTTATCGGCCTGGATATTATAGTAAGTCGTAGGAGAATATAAATCTTACAAAAATATTCAGACCGTTTGGCTGAAAGAGCCGTAACGGTTCTTTAATTATAAAGGTGGCGGCAAAATCGATTCGACGCCCTCAAACTCGGCTTCAGGATGATGTTTTATAACCAGTTGCTTGATGGTCTCTATACGCTCCGTAGGAATATCAACCAGAACCAGAAGTTCGCCTTGTTCGATAGCTTCTTCAAATTGTTTTAATCTTGTATTGCCCGAATTCATTCCCATTAAACCGTTCATCATCGAGCCGATCGTTGCGCCTGCTATCACGATCCCCAGAAGCGGCCCTCCCGCAATCGCAAACCCGGCAAGGCGTAAACCGATTAAACCGGCCAATAAACCCGTGGTACCGCCTAATGCGAGTCCCCGCTCAACTGCGGCCAGAAAATCCGTTTTTATAGTGACCCCGGCTTCGGGTAGACCTTCAAGCGGCGTGTCCCTTTTCGCCAGGATATGGATCTCGCTATCGTCTATACCTTCAGACCGGAGTTCATCGACGATTTTATGGGTAATAGCAATATTGGGAACTAAAAAATAGATTCTACTCACAGCGTTCTCCTTTTCAGTGAAATTCACATTGACGATGAAGTCCAATGAGAGCTTAGATTAATTCATTTGGCTTGCCGGGATGACAAATCACTATAACTATCATAAATTTAGTTAATTATTTTTCAATAAGTTGAAATACGTATTTATCGATACTTATTGATAGTATATTCTCAGCACCCCGCTATAACTGTGGTATAAGCATTCTTTTCGTCTTGGCATTATCCGCTTACGATATTTTGCAAAATATCGTATCTACTAATAATAAAAAAATGAGGCCGCCATTGAACAGTCAATCGATAACACCCCACTGGGAACATTTTGAACACGAAGCGGATATCGGCATACGCGGCATTGCACCGACGCTTGAGCAGGCATTCGAACAAGCCGCTATCGCGATGACCGCAGTGATCACTGATCTTGACCTGGTTTCTTCATCAAAAGTCATCTCGATCAATTGCGAAGCGTCCAACATCGAACTGTTGTTCGTCAGCTGGATCAATGAACTGGTTTATGAAATGTCTACACAGGGTTTGCTGTTCAATCGTTTTGAAGTCGTTATCGATGACGACATATTATCGGCGATAGCCTATGGCGAAGCCGTCGACCGGCAAAAACACCAGCCCGCCGTGGAAATCAAAGGCGCTACTTTTACCGAACTGCGTGTCTATCAGCAGTCTGATGACGTATGGATTGCCCAATGCGTCGTCGATGTTTAAAGGAATCGCTCAATGGATGCCGGTCAATTTATACAACGCGACGAAACCTGCTGGGAAATCGAGCCTAAAGGAGCCATGCGCGTCCCTGCGATTATTTATGCCGACGCGCAATTGCTGGAGGCGATGGACCAGAAAGTGTACGAGCAGATTACCAATGTCGCGACTTTACCGGGTATTGTTGAAGCCGCTTATGCAATGCCTGACGCGCATTGGGGCTACGGTTTCCCGATCGGCGGCGTCGCCGCTTTCGATCCCGATCAAGGCGGCGTGGTATCGGCCGGAGGCGTCGGTTTCGATATTTCCTGCGGTGTCCGCACCTTGCATACCGGCCTTACCATCGACCAGCTGCAGCCGCACAAACAGGCGCTTGCAGATGCGTTATACCGCACGGTTCCGGCCGGCGTCGGCAGCAGAGGCAAGATTCACTTAAATCATAAAAGCATGCACGGCATGTTGACAGGCGGCGCGCAATGGGCGCTCGAACAGGGCTTCGGCGAGCAGCAGGACCTGGAACGCATCGAAGAACACGGCTGCATGGCCGGTGCAGAATCCCGGTATGTTTCCGCCAAGGCCCGTGAACGGCAAAAAGATGAAATGGGCACGTTGGGTTCCGGCAATCATTACCTTGAAGTGCAGCGGGTCGCGGAAATTTTTGACCCGGCCGTCGCCAAAAATTTCGGTTTAAGCGTCGACGATATTGTGCTCAGTATTCATTGCGGCTCCCGGGGTTTGGGTCATCAAATCGGCACCGAATTCCTGAAAGACATGGTGATGTCGGCGGCTCAGCATGGGATCGTATTGCCGGATCGCGAACTGGCCTGCGCACCGTTAAACTCACCTTTAGGCAAACACTATCTGGGAGCGATGCGGGCAGCTATCAATTGCGCATTAGCCAATCGCCAGATTATCACCCATTTAACCCGGCAGGCCGTTGCAACAGTGTTTCCAGGCATTCATCTCGGCCTGTTATACGATGTCTCGCACAATACCTGTAAGCTGGAACATCATACAATTGACGGCCGGAAAAAAGCCTTGTATGTCCATCGCAAAGGCGCAACCCGCGCTTTCGGTCCCGGCCATCCCGATTTACCCGCCATATTCAAAGAAGTTGGGCAACCGGTGCTGATCGGCGGATCGATGGGCACCAGCTCTTACGTGCTGTGCGGTACCAAAGACGGAGAACAACGCTCGTTCAGCTCGGCCTGTCATGGTGCGGGGCGGGCGATGAGCCGCAGCCAGGCGTCCAAGCAATGGCAAGGTAAAACGGTAGTCGAACAACTGGCTGCGCGGGGCATTATTATCCGCAGCCCGTCGATGCGCGGTGTCGCCGAAGAAGCGCCGTTGGCTTATAAAGATGTCAGTGCGGTGGTGGATGTGGCGGACCGGGCCGGTCTGGCCCGAAAAGTTGCCAAACTGGAACCGGTGATTTGTATTAAAGGTTAAAGATTAAGTGTCTTCCTTTGATATCGGTGATGTTTATATCGGCACTAGCGGTTGGAGTTATCCGGACTGGCAACAGCATTTTTACACCGGCATCGCCCGGAAAAACTGGCTGAAATTCTACGCAGAACATTTTTCCGCGGTAGAAATCAACGGCACTTTTTATCGATTGCAAAGCCCCGACACTTTTAAAAAATGGTTCGATGAAACTCCGGCAGCATTCCGGTTCGCATTGAAAGCCAATCGCTACTTAACGCATAACAAAAAGTTACTTGATCCCAAACCGTCGGTACTGATTGAAAAAAACCATGCAAAAGTGCTAGGCGACAAACTGGCCGTGGTGTTATGGCAACTGCCCGGCCAATTGAAAAAAGATCCGGCCCGGCTGGAACGATTTATCGACGCTCTGCAACAATGGCCCGAAGTACGCCACAGCATAGAGTTCAGGCACCTATCCTGGTTTGATGATCAAACGGCGGATTGCCTGGCTCAAGCGGAAATCGCTGTTTGCCTGTCGGATGCAAAAACGTGGCCGATGTGGGATCGCATCAGCTCAAACCTGGTTTATATTCGTTTGCATGGGCACACACAAACTTACGTTTCTTCTTACAGCAATTCCGAACTGTCTTATTGGGCCGAGCGCATTGCCCGATGGACCAATCAAGGTAAAAAAGTGCATATTTATTTCGACAATACCGCCGAATGCGCCGCGCCTTTTAATGCCTTGGACTTACAGGCGATGCTGAAAAATTTATAGCATGAGCGGTAAATATTTATCTTAAATAACAGTCTGCGTTAAGACTGTAATGGAAAAACATGTGCAGAGCAGAGCGTAACGGGAAAAATAAAACGCATTTAATTAACTGATGTTACGCACGGACCGTATTTTTCCCGTTTGCCGCACCGGGCGCAAGCGGCAACCGGGCCACCTTTCTTTTGGATACTTTTCTTTCGACTGCATGGATGCAGGAGGTAGAGCAACGCAAGGAGCAGTTGCCGAGGCGGAGCAAAGAAAAGTATCTCTCCTTCGGGTGCGAGAACCCGATTCAAATAAACTGTCGCGCTAGCGACGCCTTAAATCTAAATTCAAAATGCGTAACATCAGTAATTAAAAACACAGTTACAACAAAATCGAACCCAAGCCGCAATTGCCCCAGCGGACACCCAACAAAAAATAATATTGTCTTTATTAATTGTTAAAGACAGCCATCAGCCCTCAGTATCTCCATTTTTTCTATATATTCCATCCCATATGATTAGGTGTTAGCACTAATTGTTTTATTGCCCTACGTCTTATATTGTTTAATTAAAGGGATAAATGGCGTTGTCGAACTGGCGTAAATCAAAAAACTGTCTGGATCGATAATCGAAAAATGGTGTTTTGGAGGAGCCTGAAACCAAACTATACCGCTTGGAATATTGCTAATGAACAACAGAGATTGACTCATAAGGGCACACAAACCGATTTACGGCTTGAGGGTACTGGCTTAGGCTATTTTTGCAGACATTTATTATTCTTGGCATAGAACAACAAAGGACTAACAGAACTTAATCGGCGCAGTTACACATTACGCCTCAGCCTCATTTTAATTCGAGTATTTTATTATGCGTTTCCTTATTATTGGACTGTCTATACTATTTTTTTCCTTATCAACAATTATCACCTTTAAGGCACTGGAGATCCCGGATCACGACACTTCTCATCAGGACAACCGGAAAGACGAAACGTCTGAATTAAACAATGTCATAAAAAGATTGACCGAAGATCAAGAGGCTAACAAGGCCATTGTTGCAAACTTACAAGCGACAGTTTCCCAACTTGAGGACAAACTCAAAACAAAACAAGAAGTCATTGAAAGCATCAAAACCGCAGATACCGACAATAATAAGCCAAAGACTCTGGCCGTCTTTGGCGGCGGGACGTTTAGTCCCGGGAAGATTGCCTTAAATGACGTTGCTTTATCAACGATTGAAAATTTTGTCGGGGAAATATCAGCATCCCAAGGCAGTCGCGTCATTATAGAAGGTCATACCGATAATATACCGACCGGCAAGCAAAATGTTGACAATATGGACTTGTCATTACGCAGGGCAAAAGCCATCGCGAATATTTTGGTTTCTCATGGTGTCTCTCCCGACCGGATATCAGCAATCGGTTATGGCGACGCTCACCCGATAGACTCCAACGATACCGAAGAAGGCCGAGCAAAAAACCGCAGAGTCGAAGTAAAGCTTATGCCTAAAGAACCTATAGAAGGAAAAAGTTAATGCACATGTACACAGAACACTTTAACCTCAAATTACTCCCATTCGAGAATGTACCGGATCCGCTGTTTTTTTATGGCTATGGGGATCATGCCGTTATACGTAAACAGATAACCGGGTCTTTACAAAGCGGCCGGGGTTTAATCGTTGTCATCGGGCCTATCGGTTCCGGCAAGACGACCCTCAGCCAGATGATAAAATTCGATTTCCCTGAAAACATCAAATTAATATGGATGGGTGAACCGCCTACAACCAGCGCTAACCTGTTTCTGTTTCTGGCCCAGGAACTCGGGTTACAGCCGTCATCATCGGAAAAGACTTTTGTTATGAGGGACATCAGAAACGCTCTTTTAAAGATCAATTCTGAAGGTAAGAAATGCTTGATCATCATGGATGAGTCGCATCTGATGTCGGACGATGTTATCAACGGTATCCGCTTACTGAACAATCTTGAAGAAGGATCGATTAAACTCATCCAGTTGCTGCTGCTCGGTCAGGAAGAGATGATGGAAAAGATAAACAGGCCTGAGATGGAACCCTTTAAGCAGCGCATCGCTACACTCGAAATTTTGGGAAAGATGAATGTCGATACCGTGCTCAAATATATCTCGCATCGCATTCAGGTGGCAGGCGGTTCCCCTGCCCTCATTTCAGATACGGGGTGGGAGGCGCTCTCTATTGCATTTGGTAGCGGTGGAACACCGCGTACGATCAACTCATTATGTGACAGGTCATTCAACGTCGCTTTTGAACGCAAAAAAACAGTCATTGACGCCCGGGATATCTATGAAGCAACGCAGAGAATGGGATTGGTAACTGACGTCTTTCATTATATTTGTTTGTTAAATACGAGAGAAAAAGAAATACCAAGTCCGGAACCGCAGCCAACAGCAGCCAATCCTGCTTCGGAAACAACTGAACAACCCTCACCGTCTCATACCAGAAAAGCAGAACAGAAAAGCTGGGAGACGGTAACCGAAATTCCTGACATTTATGAAATAAATGGGGCGGTAGCCGAATTGTCCTCTATAGATCAACAAGGTTTAAAACTGCCTGTTACATTACTGTTATTTTCAATAGTCGCACTCACGTTAAGCATTTTATTCTTTTATCACCGAGCCCCGGCGCCACAGGATTTCCAGTCTGTCTCACTGACTTATTCAACTCAGTAGGGCTACGCGGGCAGGCTTGCCATAAGCATAGGTTTTCCGGCGCAACCGCTTAATATTTTTGACACTGCCCGAAGCTTCATCGGGCAGTATGTTATGAAACGTTAACCCTTGATTACACCGCAAGCAATGCGTGGGCCGCCACCGCCGAGAGGAGTCGGCTCGTCTGAATAATTATCGCCGCCTTCATGAATCATAAGCGCACGCGATTTAATATCATCGAGTTTCAACCTTGGCGCTAAAACAGCGTAATTGGCTTTACCGTCCTGCCCGACAACCAATGCAGGAACATCGCCCAAATGACCATGCCCCCACGGCGCTCCGTGGTGCTTGGTCGTTTTAGGATCGTAATGGCCTCCTGCGGCCAAAGCGGCTACAGCTTTGCCCTCTTTCTCTTTCGGGTCGCAACTTGGATTTTCATGCACATGAAATCCATGAGTGCCGGCCCCCAATCCTTCTAGTGATGGCGAAAAAACCAGGCCATAGGGCGATTCGGTTATCGTAACATTCCCGATCGACTTCACTACCCCCTCTGCGTTGACCGTATTCATAGGGACAATGACTTCAGCCGCTGTAGCGCACCCTACTGACGAAATAAATAATACTATTGCGGACGATATTTTCATTTGCTGCTCCTCTTGATAATTGAATGGTATGAGACATTAAGCCAACTTGAATTAATTTGATAGTCGCAAACTATATTAAATCAATTTAAAAAATATTATCAGTGCCGATTCCCTGCGCGGCAGCCTCAACCATTTGCCCCGCCCTCAAACCTCTCTACCGGCCGGGGGACTTGCGCCCATATTCTCCGGCAAGTTCCAAAGCAAGGCCCAAGTAAGTAGACGTACTCGTAAGTATTTGTACTACCTACTTATATTTCAAATAATGCTTTATAACAGTTCCAGATTAACTTTTTCTTAACCGTCCCGGATTTAGGAGTTTGTAGGCATTCGCAATGAACCTGTACATTCAAAACGCTACCGGAATCTCATCCATTAAATGTAACAGAGTGGCACAACCGGTGAGCGAGAGCTCCCCTTGAGTTTAAGTGTCCATTAAGGTGAAAACGATAATGTTGACTAGGAGCTTTTATAACGAAGCACAATTTTATCTACTTGGGATAACTCGCAAAAAATGCCATCCTGATTATTACAACCTGTTGAATATGAATATATTTCAAAAAAACAACCACCCAGGGAGGCCTTATTGCAAATTCTTAGCACTTTATTTACTGACTATCTTTTTTACCAGTGTCGGTCAGGAAGTCCTGGCCGAGCCTCGGCAAGGCATTGACATGCATCTTGGCGTCGTCACTTGTGCCGGCAATACCTGTCATGGAGCGAATGCACCGCTCAAAGATTCCAGAATACAGCAGAACGAATTCATCATCTGGCATCGGGAGGACAAGCACGCCAAAGCTTACACGGTGCTGTTCAACGATGCGTCCAAGCGCATCGCCGGTAATCTTGGCATTAAGGCCGCCCATACCGAAAAACTGTGCCTCGACTGCCATGCCGACAATGTTCCTATAGAACGCCGGGGCAAGCGTTTCCAGATTGAGGACGGTGTCGGCTGCGAAACCTGTCACGGTGGCGGCGAGCGCTACCTGGGACCGCATGTCTCCGGCACCCGGACTCACGCTGAAAATGTCGAGCTGGGGCTTTATCCTACCGATGAGCCGGAAGCCAGAGCCAATCTTTGTCTTTCCTGCCATCTCGGCACCAAAGACAAACTGGCGACTCACCGAATCCTGGGCGCAGGGCATCCGCGTATCAGCTTCGAGTTGGATACTTTCACCCATATCGAGCCGATGCATTTCAAACTCGATAAAGATTACAAGGAGCGCAAAGGCGGCTTGAATGGCATGCAGACATGGGCTGTCGGGCAGATGTCGGCCGCCGAGCGCTTACTGGATTTATTCCAGGACCCCAAGTACCAGTCGGAAGGCATTCTGCCTGAATTGGCTTTCTTCGATTGCCACGCCTGCCACCGGCCTATGAAACATCCACATTGGACTTTCCGCGAATCATCGGGGCTCCAGCCGGGAACCATCCATTTAAACGACGCCAACCTGCTGATGCTTCGGAGCCTACTGCGACACATTTCGCCTGCGCAAGGCGAACATTTGCACAAAGCGATACTTCGCTTGCATCAGGCTGCGGCTGTCAGCCTCGCCGATGCCCGCAAAGAGGCGGCGGCAATGCGCCCGCTGCTGGCCGACATTCGTAAAACAATAGTGCAACGGCAGTTCACCCCAACAGATATGCATGCCGTCGCTGCCGATCTCGCTCAGGAAGGAACTCGCGCTACTTACAATGATTATGGTGCGGCCGAACAAGCGGCTATGGCTCTTGGTGCAATAGCCGAAGCGTTGCAGGCGAGCGGCGCCCTATCCGCAGACAAGTCAGCAGAAATGCAAGGCTCGCTCAAGGAAATAGATGCTGTGCTCAAGGACGAACACGGCTATGACCCTGAACGGATGACCAAGACTTTAAAAAACATAGAAACTATTTTGAGATAATTATGAAAAATTTTGTTTATCGCGTAGCTATAGTAGGCGGTGGCCCGGCGGGCCTGAGCGCCGCAATTCGCGCTGCGGAAACAGGACTCTCGCATATCCTGCTCGAAGCAGAATCCCACCTTTCCAACACCATCCATCGCTTTCAGAAAGGCAAGTACGTGATGGCCGAGCCGGTGCGCTTGCCACTGCGCAGTTCGCTGGCGTTCGAAGCGGGCAGTCGTGAAAGCATTCTCGAAGCCTGGAGCAGCGAGGCCGCCAGGCTGGAAGTCAACGTGCGCCGTAATTCGCCGGTGACATCTATTGACAAAGACGCCGAAAATTTCTCGGTAAAACTGGCTGACGGCGACATCATCTGCGCAGAAACCGTCATTCTCGCCTTTGGCCTGCAAGGGCAACCCAACAAGCTGAACATTGAGGGAGAAACACTTGGATTCGTGGATTACCATCTCGACGACCCGGACGAATTCGACGATCAAGCGATAGTCGTGGTCGGTGCCGGTGACTCGGCCCTGGAAACCGCACTGGATCTTGCCGAACATAACCGGGTGATATTAATCAACCGGCGCGACGACTTTTACCGTGCCGCCGCCGGCAACCGCAACGCTATTTTAGAAGCCATCGCTGATGGCCGGATCGAATGTTTTTATAACAGCGTACCCCGGCTTATCGAAGCTCAAGACGACCGCGCCCGTCTGGAGATCGACACTTCCGGCGAGATGGCGGAAATTATCTGCGACAAAATCATCGCCCGGCTCGGCGCCAGTCATCCGCGGGCATTCCTCGAATCCTGCGGCATCGTATTTTCCGATGAAGAGGCCACAGCCTTGCCGGTGCTTGACTCCCGGTACCAATCCACTGTCAAAAACCTCTACGTAATCGGTTCGCTGGCCGGTTATCCGCTTATCAAACAAGCGCTGAACCAGGGCTTCGAGGTTATCGAGCAAATTCGCGGCAAGCCGGTGCAACCGGTCGAAGATCAGCTGTTATTGGACAAGCTGATCGGCATGCCGGGAGCTGACACGGTGGAAACGGCCCTGATCAAGATCAGCGGCACGATTCCCCTGTTCGACTCGACCGGCGCTCGACCGCTCAGGGAACTTCTCCTTGAAAGCCTGGTTCTTTATCCCGATCCGGGCGCTACCGTTTTTCGTGAAAGCGATTACTCGGATTCTTTCTATTCGATCCTCAGTGGCGAGATTTTCATACATCTTCCCGAAGAAAACCCGGATCTGATCATCCGCTTGGAAGCCGGTGAGTTCTTTGGCGATTCAGAGCTGATTTCCGGACGAAGACGTACAGTAACGGCTGTCGCCGGGGAAAACTGCATTCTGATTGAAACACCACGGCTCGCGATAAAAAAGCTCGGCGCTACTCATCGGACCGTGGCTGACATTCTTGAAAAAACCGGCGTTGAGCGGGCCATCCGCTGGTATCTGGCGCCGGGACTACCTGACGACGAATGTAAAACGCTGGAACGTAGCGTGTCCTGTCATTGCTTTGAGACCGGAACAAACCTGTTCCAGGCCGGAGATGCCGGCAACAGCGTCCATTTCATCCGTAGCGGAGCAGTGACGGTGACGCGTACTGTCGACGGACACGAAGTACCGTACCGCTTGGTAACCGCCGGGGACTACGTGGGCGGCTGGGATGCGCTGGCCGACTCCGTCCGCAGGGCAACGGCGTGCGCGACCGCCGAGACCTCTACCGTGGAAATTCCCGGCGATGACTTTCGCTGGCTGCTGGAGCGGCACCCGGAACTGCGCCGGAACCTTCATGCCAATTTTCTGGCCTATCATGCCGATAATACCGAAGCCATCCAACAGAACGGAGAGATCATTTCCTTTCTGATGGAGCAAGGCGTCGGCGAAGGCACTGATGTGTTGCTTATCGACGAGTCTATCTGCACCCGCTGCGATAACTGCGAAAAAGCCTGCGCCGATACCCACGGCGGCATTTCCCGCCTGAACCGCGAAGCCGGACCGACATTCGCCTCCATCCACTTGCCGACCTCCTGTCGCCATTGCGTGCAGCCTCACTGCATGACCGAATGCCCGCCCAACGCAATTCACCGCGCGGCTAACGGCGAGGTGTTCATTGACGATACCTGCATCGGTTGCGGTAATTGCGTGCAAAACTGTCCGTATGACGTGATTCACCTGGCTTCCGATCAGCCCGAAAACAAACCCGGTCTTTGGGCGCGCTTACTGTTCGGATTCGACGAGACGGCCTTTGGTGACAATGGAGCAGGCGGCGGTCACAAAAAAGCGGTCAAATGCGATATGTGCAAAGATCTTTCCGGCGGCCCTGCCTGCGTCTCAGCCTGCCCTACCGGAGCCGCCTTTCGTGGCGACCCGGAACATACGCTGTTCAATACGCTTAAACGTTCCGGCAAACAATTGCAGGAGGAATCCTGATGTACGGCTCAATACTGAACTATGGTAATTACCGCTACCTGAAGCAGGCGGCAGCGTTAGCGCTTATTGCTTTGTTGCTCTATTTTTCGTCACTATCGGATGAACCGCCCAACGGCGGCACTTGGCAAGGCTATACGCTAGGCGTTATCGGCGCCGCGCTGATACTGATTTTGCTCTGGTTCGGTATTCGCAAACGCCAGTATCATTGCACTAAAAACTCCCTGGCCAGATGGGCTTCCGCCCATGTCTACCTTGGCATCTCGCTGCCGGTGGCGGTGACCCTGCATTGCGGCTTCCAGTTTGGCTGGAATGTTCATACCTTGGCTTATACGCTGATGATGCTGGTGGTGGTCAGCGGATTTTACGGCCTTTATGCTTATCTAGTGTATCCGGAAGCGCTCACTGCCAACCGTAACGGGGTCAGCCGTCGGGAAATGATTGCGGATATCGCCAAGCTTAACGATACCGGCCTGACTTTAGCGGAAGACTTGAGTACGGAAGCGTATCACCTGGTATTACGGGAAGTGGAGGAAACCCACTTGGGCGGTACGCTGTGGCATCAAATCACGATGAATTCCGGCCTGCCGGCCATGCCGCTTTTACAATGGAAGCTTGCCGGCAATTTCGTCGCATCGGAGCAAGCTTCTTCGTCCGTGACAACACTTAGCCCCGAGGATTTTCTACGCAAGTATTTTCGAAAGTCAGAGAGCACCGCAGAGATTCACCGGGTGGTGGAACTACTCAAAGTATTGAACGAACGCCAGTCCATGGTCAACCGCGTCCAGCTTGACATCCGCTATCATGCTTTTATGAAATGCTGGCTCTTTCTGCATGTGCCTCTTTCCTGCGCCCTGTTGGCAGCTGTTTTAGTTCATGTAGTCTCAGTGTTCTTTTATTGGTGACGGTTAATGCGCTGCCTGGTAGAAACCATTCGGCGTCGTCGGAATGAGGTATCCGACACAAAGGAGTTCGATACCGAACGCCTAAGCCTGGGCCGCGGAGCTGACCAGGATATTCATCTGCAAACCCGGCTGGCGGGGCTGAGCCATGCCGTCATCGAACAAGAAAGCGATGGGAATTTGCATATTCGTGCACTCGCCCCCCATCGCATTCTCTACAATGGCCGTAAATTGACCGAATCCGTTTTGAACCCCGGCGATGAATTCAGCATCGGCTCGGTTTATTTCACGGTGCGGGAAGCTGCGGAACCGTATCATTTACATCTTGAAATCAAAGAGCCGACAGGTCGTCAGAGCAAAGAGCTGGAAGATGCGCTGCTGGCTACCGTCAATCCTGATTACGGGCTAAGCGGTTTTTCAATGCGCCGCGCCGCCTGGTTCTTGTCCCTGGCGATAGTCATCCTGTTTTTGCTGTTGCCGCTGGCCGGTTTTATCTACCAGCCCTTGGGCATCTGGCTGCGCACTTTGCCGGTGGTATCCGACCTTAGCTGGAGTCCGGGGCCTATCTCTTCAGCCCATAGTTTCTTCGGCGCCGAGTGTAACCGCTGTCACGAACACGCTTTTGTGTCGGTGCAAAACTCCGCCTGCACCACGTGTCACAAGGACACGCCTCATCATGTCAACGAAAAACTTTTGCAATCCATTGCCGCGCTGGATTCCAATCGTTGCGCCTCTTGCCATAAAGAGCACGGCGGCTCTGAGGCCTCATCTTTAATCCGCCATGACCAAACGCTATGCACCGATTGCCATAAAGATATCAAAGCTATAGCACCGGATACCCAACTTTCCGATGTATCGGACTTCGGCAAGAATCATCCTGAATTCAAGGTTACTGTCACGCCTTTCGCGGACGACCTGTCGCAGCCGCTACGCATTGCTCTAGACCAAAAAGACCGCTTGATGGAACTTTCCAATCTAGAATTCAGCCACGCTCTCCATCTCAACAAAGAAGGCGTCAAGACTCCCGACCGCGGCAAGGTAAAGCTTGACTGCGCTAACTGCCACAAACCGGAACAACGCGACGGCAAGTACATGGCGAAGCTCGATTTCGAAAGCCAATGTCACGAATGCCACAAGCTGAATTTTGAAGCCGAAGATCCCAAACAGGAAATACCTCATGGTAACGATGCTATCGTACTGACTTTTCTCGAAGGCTATTACTCGGCCCGGGCGCTGAAAGGCGACTATCGACACCTGTCCGCGCCCCAGGTTATACGGGAACGCCTGCGGCCGGGCGAGGAGCTTACACCGGAGGAGAACCTGGAAATCAAGGCGTGGGCGGTTGACTATGCCCGCGATGTGAATTCCGAAGTCATGCGCTTTCGCGTCTGCGGCAAGTGCCACACCGTGACAAAAAACCGGGATAGCAGCGAAGAGAATAGCCGTCCTTGGAAGATCGAGCCTTTAGGATTCAACCAGCGCAAATTGCCAATGGCCGAATTCGATCACGACAAACACAAGACCCAGAAATGTACCGATTGCCATGAGGCGGACAAGTCCGAGCACAGTGAGGATGTAATGCTCAAAGGCATAGCCGACTGCCGGACATGCCATGGCGGCGCCGATGCCAAGAATAAAGTCGCATCCAGTTGCATCGATTGTCACCGGTTTCATACATCCCCGAGTCTTACCATGGAAGGCAAAAAGATCGAGACACCTTCAAAGGTGCACTCTTCACCCGGCACTGAATCGCCTCCTCCCGTCGGCAATAACGTGAACCCGAGGCCGGACACCCGATGACGACGCTGCCAAGAATTTCGCCAAAAATAACTTCCGGTTATGCTTCCCATGCTGCGCGTGGGAAGCATAAATCCGGACTTCTGGAAGTTGCTCTCGTTTCCATGGCCATTAAGTTAAGCGTTGTAGGAGCGGGCCATGCCCGCGATCAGAGGGCTACAATCCTGCAATCTCTGCCTAAATATCGCGGGCGCGGCCCGCTCCTACGATCTCATCGTCTTACGCTGGTTCCCAAGCTCCAGGATGTAGGCCGGAATAAGCCATCCAAGTCTCTCTTGGGCGAAGCCGAACGGCGCGTAGTGCGAGGTGGCGTTTCCGGCGAATTCGGGAGGCGTTTGCCGGAAACGCCAATTCTCGCTATCGCTCGAACCCGCTTATTCCGGCCTATATTTTATGCTTATGGTTCTCACGCCGAGCGTGGAAACGATAAAACCCGAACCGTTTGCTCGCCATGGATAAAACTTATTCTAATAATCATTTTAGGACTATCCACGTCCGAGGATATATCAGCGGCAACCGATGAAATCAAAGTCGCACAGCCGGAAGACGGTGAGGAGATTACCCGGCGCAGGCCCGGCGAAGAAGAAAATATAGAAACCGGGCCCCTGCCCGAGCAGCCCAATCGCATGACCGGATTGGAGGCCGTCGCACCGCCGGATTACCAAGCGCCGCCCAAATACACAGCCATCGAGGACCGCTGGCGGCTGCCCATCGACCTCGGCCTGATGAATGAACGCTGGTTCGATCCGTATAACTTCAACGTCCTGAAGGCCGACCGGCCGTTTGCGGGAAAAGACTGGTTCTTCAATCTGGGCATACTGTCCGATACCGTCGCCGAACCTCGGCGGCTACCGCCGACGTTGGCTTCCGGTTCAACAGCGGCGGGCGATCAGTTCCTGTTAACGCAAAGCCTGAGCTTTGCTTTTAATCTGTACAAAGGCGAAACGGTCTTCCGGCCGCCGGATTTCGAGTTCCGTTTCAATCCCGTCCTCAACACCAATTTCACCAAAGCCAACGCACCGGGAGTGTTATACGAGGATCAGAGTAAGGGAACCAACCGCTGGGACTACGATATCAGCCTTCAGCAGCTGTCCGTCGACATGCACCTGCGAACAGTGTCCGACCGCTACGACTTCGACCGGCTGCGGGTAGGCATTCAACCTTTTACCGCCGATTTTCGCGGTTTCTTGTTTCTTGACAATCCGGTCGGGGTGCGTCTCTACGGCAACCGCGACAACAATCTTTGGCAATATAACCTCGCTTGGTTCCGTCGCGCAGAGAAGAGCACCAACAGCGGCCTGAACGAGATCGTCGAACATGGCATCCGCGACGATGATGTATTCGTCGCCAACCTCTACCGCCAGGACTTTCCGGTACGGGGCTTCACTTCCCAAGGCACCGTGATTTACAACCGCAACCGGGAAGGCGATTCAAACCGGCAATACTTCGACCAGAACGGCTTCCCGTTGCGGCCGTCGGTATTGGGCGGAGGTTATGCGCGAAACTACGACGTCGGCTATATCGGCTATAACGGCGACGGCCATTTCGGCCGGCTTAATCTTACCGGCAGCACCTATTTGGCGCTTGGCAGGGAGACGGCCAGTCCATTCACCGGCAAGCCTTCGGATATCCAGGCCTGGTTTGGCGCTCTTGAAGCGTCGATGAACTTCGACTGGATCAAGCCGCGGCTTTCTGTGCTCTATGCCAGCGGTGACGGCAATCCTTATGATGGCACCGAACATGGCTTCGATGCGATCTTTGAAAACGCCAATTTCGCCGGCGGCGATACCAGCTTCTGGTCGCGACAATCCATGCCTTATGCCAACGGCATCAAACTCAACGGTCGGAACGGCATACTCAATGCGATGCGTCCGTCGAAAGAACAGGGGCAGTCCAATTTTGCCAACCCCGGCATTCAGCTCTTTGGCTTGGGCGCCGATTTTGACGTGCTGCCGGAACTAAGAATCAGCGTAAACGTCAACCAGCTGTTTTTCGACGATACCGCCGTTCTGGAAGCAACGCAAAACGGCAGGCATATTGGCCGTAACATTGGTCTGGATACCTCGATAGGTCTTATTTATCGGCCATTCCAGACCCAGAACGTGATCTTCCGGCTGTCCGGCGCGGTATTGGTGCCGGGGGATGGATTTAAGGATTTGTACGGAGATCATCTGGGTTATTCGGTTTTATCGAATTTGATTTTAGCGTTTTAAAGAACCGTTTTTTTGCAATTCGCGATGGGAGCTGCCATTAAGTTAAACACAATGACGCCGGTAGGAGCGGGCCGTGCCCGCGATTAGGGCGCAATAACTCGGCAATCGCCGCTCAAATGTCGCGGGCATGGCCCGCTCCTACGACGCTTAACAGCTAATGTTCGTTCATTTGACCGTTACAGCCAGACAAGGAATAACAAGATGAAATACACATCCGAAAAAAAATTTCCTGGTTATTACTGTTCTCAATGGGCTGCTCTTGCTTGCAGTAAAGAATGTTGTACTGAGCAATCAAGACCGAGCACGATAGCGTTATGGCTTATTTCCCTATTGCTGATCTTATTGACTCCATACTCACATGCAGAGCCTGTCGATGAGCTTGGCCCCGTTCATAAACAGACTTACGCCCTCACCCCTACTGCGCCAATCCAACAAACCAAGGCGCAAGCGGACGCCAAAAGCGAAGGCTGCCTGAGCTGTCACAGAAAGACCGATACACCAACGATGCATGTCAACGCCGGAGTGACACTGGGCTGCACCGACTGCCACGGCGGCAACTCAACGGCATTCCGCCCGTACAAAGCGGCAAAAGGCAGTCCGGAATACTCCGCCACTCTGGACAAAGCCCACATCCAGCCGCTTTATCCGCAAGCCTGGCGCTATCCGTCCAGCGCGACGCCGGAGCGCACTTACAGCCTGCTGAATATGGAAAGTCCCGAATTCATCCGTTTTATCAATCCGGGCGACTACCGTGTCGCACAAGAATCCTGCGGCGCTTGTCATTTGAAGGAAGTCATGGCTGCCCAGCGCAGCATGATGGCGACCGGGATCATGCTCTGGGGCGGCGCTGCTTACAATAACGGCATTTTGCCGTTCAAACAGTATGTTGCGGGCGAATATTATGTGACCAAAAAAGGCGACGAAGCGAAACAAGCGCAGGGCGGATTGACGTCGATTGGGGCGATCTTAAAAAGCGACAAGGAACCCGACGACAATATGAAAGCCAAGGGCGTGCTTCCGCTGTTGGCGCCCTTGCCTGCCTGGGAGTCTTTACCGCC
The DNA here is from genome assembly GCF_036845245.1 of Methylobacter sp. Lineage (NCBI taxonomy): Bacteria > Pseudomonadati > Pseudomonadota > Gammaproteobacteria > Methylococcales > Methylococcaceae > Methylobacter > Methylobacter sp. Next base: position 13,660 of record NZ_DAIUEH010000014.1, on the reverse strand, counting down.
GGCAGATGTATTCCGGGTTTTCGAACGCGGCGGCCGAATTCTGAGCAATCTTTTTCCGGAAACAGGCTTGCCCAACGTCAGCGGCCAGATGCAGTTATTGGATGAACCCGGACGGCCCGATACCCGCCAGTCCAATCGCGGCCCTTCCACCGGGGCGCGAATTGCGGTGCCGGTTATCAATATTCACAAAACCCGGCTAAACGATCCTTTTACCTGGTTTTTAGGGACCAACGACCAGCCGGGGGATTATCGCTCTTCCGGTTGCTCAGCCTGTCACGTGGTCTATTCCAATGACCGGGATTCGCGCCACTCCGGCCCCTATGCGCAGTTCGGCCATGACGGCACCAGTGCATCGGTCGATCCCACCATACCCAAGGGCGAGTCCGGCCATCCGCTGAAGCACGAATTCAGCCGAGCTATTCCGACCAGCACCTGCATTATCTGCCACATGCACCAACCCAACTCCTTCGTGAATACTTTTCTCGGTTATACGATGTGGGACTACGAATCGGACGCACCGAATATGTGGCCGAAAAAGCAGCGCTATGTCAGCGAATGGAACGCGGACGGAGTTGAACACGACAAAGACCAGATTATCGGACATAAAAAAGCTTTCGATATCGCGATGCGCAATCCGGAAGAAGCGGCCCAGCGCGGGCTTTGGGGCGACGTGGATTTCCTGAAAAAAGTCTGGGACAACAATAGTAAGAACAAGGACACCCAGTTCGCCGATTATCACGGTCACGGCTGGAACTTCCGGGCAATTTTCAAGCGCGACCGCAAGGGACAACTATTGGATAAGGAGGGTCAAGTGGTTGCCGACAACGATCCCGATAAGTTCAAAAAAGCGGTGCATATGTCTTCTATCCATGTCGACAAAGGCATGCATTGCGTGGACTGCCATTTCGAGCAGGATGCGCACGGCAACGGCCACCTTTACGGCGAAGTCGCGCAAGCGGTGGAGATCGAATGCGTGGATTGTCACGGCACGACCGACAACTACCCTTCCCTCAAAACTTCCGGCCCCGCGGCTCCACCGGGCGGCACCGACCTGAGCGCGTTGCGCACGCAGGATGGACGGCCGCGATTCCAATGGTTGGGCGGCAAACTGTTCCAACGCTCGGCGCTGTGGCCGGATAAGGAATGGGAGGTTTCGCTGGTCAAGGACAGCGTCAATCCCGAACATCCCCACTACAATCCGAAAGCCGCGCGGGCCAAGACCATCGCCAAGGACAACCAGGCTTGGGGGCCCGGCGTCGCGCCGGAGGACCGCGCGCACCAAAACGAGAAGATGACCTGCTACACCTGCCATACCTCATGGACCACGAGCTGCGGCGGCTGCCATTTATCGATGCAGGCCAACTGGAAAACCAGGCGGCATCATTATGACTTCGAGGAAACCCGCAACTTCGCCACCTACAACCCGCAGGTGGCCCGCGACGAGATGTTCCAGCTCGGCCGCCACGGCCCCGCCAAGGGCGGACGCATCGCGCCGGTGCGTTCCTCATCGGCATTGGTTCTGAGTGTCCAGAACGCCAACCGCGAGATGCTCTACATACAGCAACCGCCGATTGCAGCCAGCGGCTTCAGTTCGCAAGCTTTTGCACCGCATTACCCGCATACCGAGCGCAAAACCGAGACCAAGACCTGCACCGACTGTCACATCTCCAAAGATAATGACAATAACGCGATCATGGCCCAGCTGCTGCTCCAGGGCACCAACTTCGTCAACTTCATCGGCTATAACGCCTGGCTGGGGACAGAAGACGAAATCACTGCGGTGCGAGTCACGGAATGGGACGAACCCCAGGCGGTAGTCGGAAGCTTCCTCGATAAATACGCTTATCCCGACTGGTACCGGCAGCATCAGCAAAACGGCCGCGTGCTGAAAGATGCTTATGGTCATGATTCAGGCCCGGCGCAATGCCTGCAACTTCGGGGCGAGTATCTTTTCATCGCGGAAGGCGAAGACGGCATGCGGGTTTACGATGTCGCCAACATTGCCAACAAGGGCGTTTCCCAGCGCATCGTTACCGCGCCGGTTTCGCCGCTCGGCCAGAGCACGCGTATCGCCAGCAAGAATGCCACCTGCGTGGTCCTGCCCACGAACCAGCCTATCCATCCACAACGCCGGAATCTACCCAACTTCGCCATGACCGGCGACAAGATGCATGAGTTGATAGCCAAGACCAACCAGGAGCAGGAGTTTCACCCGATCTACAATTACGCATTCATCACCGACGCGGAAGAAGGCTTGATACTGACCGACGTCAACACGCTGTCCGACGGCGAGCCGCGCAACAATTTTCTTGAACGCGCGCTGACCTGGAATGAGAGCGGCATCCTGAAAGGAGCCCGCCACCTGACAATCGGCGGCCGTTACTTTTATATCGCCGCTGATGTCGGAATGGTCATTCTCGATATGGATAACCCGCTGAAGCCGAAAGTGGAAGCGGTTATTCCAATGCGCGACGTGCGGGCATCGGCCTTACAGTTTCGCTACCTGTTCGTCACCGACGCGGAAGGCTTGAAGGTTGTGGACGTGACCGATCCGGCCAAACCGCGATTTGTTAAAGATGCGCGGGTGCCGCTCAAGCAAGCCAACCGGATTTATGTAGCCCGGACTTATGCCTATGTGGCCGCAGGTTCCGAAGGACTCGCCATTGTCGACGTGGAAAAACCGGAACGGCCGAAACTGATGCAAAAATTCAACGCAGGCGGGCAGATCAACGACGCCAGGGATGTCGTTGTCGGCACGACCAATGCGTCATTGTTTGCCTATATCGCCGACGGGAAAAACGGACTGCGCGTCCTGCAACTCACCTCGCCTGATTCGCAGCCGGGCTTCTACGGCTTTAGCCCCGAGCCGCGCCCGGAACTGATCGCCACCTATCCTTCCGATAGCCCTGCCCTGTCGCTATCCAAAGGCCTGGATCGTGATAGGGCCGTGGACGAAACCGGTGGGCAAATCGCTGTGATGGGTAGAATCGGCTCACGGCCATTCACTTCGGAAGAAATGAAGCGCCTGTACCTGAATGATAAAGGAGAAGTCTGGACTGTAACCGACGACGTGGAGAAAGATCAGTTCAAAGCAGAACATGAAAAATAATCAGAGTCCGGCAAATTGAAAGTTTTTGCGGAAACTTCCCTATTGGGCGACAAAAATGTTGCCATCTTTTGCCCTGCGTGACTGTATAACCAAAGACATTCTCTTACGTAATCAAGCTTATTGTTTGTATAGCCGGATACGACCAATATGCTGGAATCCTTATTCTGCCCGAGCGACGAACTTTTTTATCATCAAGGTTTCGGAGAATGAAATGAACCATGCCAAACACCACAAACACAAATCTGCCATTGTGGCGAGCCATATACCGGGGCGCATCCGCGTCAAACTTCATTCGCAAAACCGCGATAAACAAACAATGGAAGAGATAAGGAAAAATCTGGAGGCGCAAGAGGGAATAAACGATGTCCGTCTGAATCCGGCTTGCGGTAGCATGACCGTTCGCTACGATCACGATCGCCATTCGATGTCCGGCATTCTGGGTTTGCTGGAAGATATGGATCTGATTATTGACTCCATAGGGCATTTACCGAACATTGACGAGAATGAATATGCCGGGCACGACGGCGAAGTTCCGGAATTTGTTGCGGCCGTAAACGATCTGAATCGGCGCATCCATGTAACCACCGGGCTTCCTGTCGATTTGAAACTGGTGCTTCCTCTGGCGTTCGTCGGTGCCGGCGCCTGGTCGATAAGCAAAAAGGGCTTGATGATCGAAAGCGTTCCCGGCTTGCTGTTTCTCTGGCTTGCTTTCGATATGTTCGTAAAACTGCATTCAGCTCGTCCGGATAAACCGGAAAACTTATAACCTGGCTAACAGCTCCGCTTTCTTGGCATTGTATTCAGCCTCGGTCAATATGCCTTTATCTTTCAGACCAGCCAATTTTTCGATAGCGCTGAAAATATCCGCCTCTTGCCCTGTAACGCTTGTATGAACTGGGTTTGCAGCAGACGGTTCGGATTGCGTCGGCGTTTGCAGGGGCACATTATCGATAGAAATGATTGGGAGCGTATTAACATCAACCAATCCATATTGGCTGGTAAATGTAATAGAGCCGCCTACCGACTGTTGCTGGGAGAAACCGCCAATCTGATGGTCCAGTGTATCGTATAGCGTTACATGGCCGTTGACTTCGATAGCCAGGCGTCGAATAGTCGCAAAGTACGCATAACGCACATTGTTTTGCGCACCGGTGCTGTTCGGGAATTGCAGGCCTGCGGGCCACCAATTGCCTGAACTACCGGCAGGCGGAGGCACAAACAAACTGACCGCTCCTGTAGGGCCTGAATTATTTTGTTGTTGATGATACCCGGAGTTGTTTTGTTGCTGGGAGCCTTGCTGCTGCGACTGAAAACTGCCGCTTTGAATGAGGTCCGGTTGATTGGCTATCAGGTTGGAGAGTTCCTGGCACAATCCGGATACACTGTTTTTCAAGCTATTATTGAACATATCGCCCAGCATAATCATGCCGCCTTTCATCCATTGGCCGGAGCCGCCAAATTCAGGATGATTAAACTGGGCCATGGAACCATTGCCGTTGATTACCGATTGCAACATGCTGAATACCGCATCGGGGCTAAAATTGTAGCGCTGTGCAATGTTATTAATTATTTGTTGGCCTTCCGGTGTGAGCTGTTTCATTGGAAATGTCCGCTTGGTTAAGGTGGAAGTTACAAAAAATGATTCGGAAACAACCGGAATTACTGGTTGTAGCCGGGCTTGGATTTATAGCCAGTCTAAATGAACTACCGCTTAAAAGCATTAAGTAATCCTACGGGGTAAATTGACCACGCTAGTTACATTCAATTGCCATTGCTCGTTTTTAGCCGGATAGATACCGGCTGCAAATCAGCCGGTAGGGTACGCTCTGCGTGCCTTTATTTAATTTCGCGGCGATTGGGAAATCATATGCGGAGCGTATCCTACCCTGCTTAATTCCTTAGCCGACTTTTACTGGCAAAACGCTGCGGCAGGCAGCAATAAACGGCCAGGCTTACCCAAAAGATCCATAAATCCGAAATGCCGATAGAATGCAGCGGCTGAATCATCTTTCGCATCGACAATGATCCCAACCACAGCTAAAGTGTTTCTTGCCCGTCTTACTTTTTGGCACGCATCGGCCAGCAAAATTGAGCCCAGACCTTTACCTTGAAAAGCTTGATCGACTGCTAAACGACCTATTAAAGCCACGGGCACAGGATATCGCGGTAATTTGTGCGCCAGTTTTTCGGGTAAATCCGAGCAATTGACACTACCCGCGCTCAATGTGAAAAAACCGGCCAGACTGCCTGAATCATCCGTCGGCGAAGCGACAAAAACTCTTGCAAGATCACGCTTTACATCCTGTGAAGCATACCGATGAATATAATCATCCAGTGCCAATTGTCCGCAACTAAAGGCTTTTGTATTAACTTTTCCATCATGAGCCCTGATGATATAAGTCGTCAACGCTCAACCTGTTCATTATGGCGATCGAATGCACGGTTTAAAGCGGCATTGGCTTGAACAGGTTCATCGAGAGCGGCAAGAAAAGCTTCAAAATCTGCCGGGTCTAAAGTAATCGATTCATGCGCCTGGATCACTTGTTCAGCTGAAGCCAAGGCATGGGAAAGTATAAACTCTGAAACGCTGACATGGGCGTAAGCGGCCGCCTTATTAAGCATTTGTCTGGCGTGATTATCGCATCGAATATTGAGACGATTTTCTTTGACGGTTGTTGTATTCATTGGGAATCTCCTAATCCAATACATCAAATTGTGCACCGTTTGTACGGACATTGCAATATCTGTCTCAAGTCGAAATATTGGCCAACGAAAAGCACTTGCCCCACCTCCCCAACTACTATCCGCCATACATCGATAAACATAATTTGATCCCTATGTCTTGTCATTGGGAGGAATGATCTTAAAGAGCCTTATGAAGGTAGATCCCATTTTCCACTCGAATATCCGGCATAAATTCCTTGATCAAGTCCTACCGGTCAGGCATGCTCTCATTACTGGCATTCTGCTTCAATATGGAATGAATTTCCGGTTTTCCTGTCATCGTGCCCATCTTGGCGGTCAACTCTAATCCTTTAAGGTATACGCAATGAAAATTAGCGCTACATGGGTTTTAGTTCTGAGTTTATGTTGTATTGATGCCGCGTTTGCTATGCGATGCGGACAAAAGCTGGTTGAGCCGGGCTACCGTAAAAGCGATGTAATCGCCCGCTGTGGGCAACCGGATTCAATTGAAACTCACTCTAAAATAGTCGGCAGAACGATGAATTACCCCTACGGAACCCTTTATCTGCAAGAATATGAAGAGGTTCAAGTAGAAGAGTGGATATACAATTTCGGTTCCCTCCGATTCAAGCAATACCTTCGTTTCGAAAATGGCAGATTGAAAGAAATTAAAAGTTTGGGACGCGGATATTAAAACAAGGATCATTGCCCGCTTTTCCAGATGGAAAACAGTAACCAGATTCCTCCTATAGTGGCAAAAGAATATCCCAGAAACCCGAATGCCGGTAAGCCGAATAATTTCGGCCCGCCTTCGACCGTCATAATAATCGAAGAGCCGATAATAAGCGCGGCTGTCACTATGCCCATGGTTAACCGGCTAATCGCATTATCGATATAACTAACATACTGCCCCAGACGCTTAACGTTGATATCAATCTGAAAGGCCCCTTTCCTTGATGCCCGCAACAATTTACGCAGGTCTTTGGGCAGGCTTGATAACAGATCGACAACACCGATCAGGTTGCGCCATCCGCGTTGAGCCATAGCTTCCGGCTTATACCGTTCCGCCATGACTTTTTGGAGATAGGGAGCGGCAAAAATCAGTGTATTAAATTCCGGATTAAGATGCCTGCCGAAACCATCCATAGTGATATATGCTTTGATCAACAAGGCAAGGTCGGCCGGCAGTATCAGTTTATGATCTCTTAATATGGCCATCAGGTCGCTCATCATACCGGTAAGACTTAAATCTTTGAGCGCCAGCGAGCTGTATTGATCGACAAAAGCTTCTATATCGATAGTCAGCACTTGCTCATCGGTATGAATATTGTCCGACCAGTCTTCCAGTATTTCGGCTACTTTAACCGGCAGGTGATTGGTCATGCCGTACAGCAAGCTGACAACCTGCTCCCTGCGATCTTCGGTTAAACGGCCGATCATGCCGAAATCGATAAATGCGAGTTTATTATCGTCCAGATAAAATACGTTACCGGCATGCGGATCGGCATGAAAAAAACCGTCTTCCATAATCATTTTCATGACCGCTCCGGCACCTCGCTCGGCCAGCAGTTTCCTATCCAGCCCCGCTTGTTCGACAGCCGCAAGATCCCGGCCTGGAATGCCTTGAATATATTCCTGCACATTGAGCCTTTCGCAAGTCCATTGCCAATAGACGTTAGGAATCTTGATATTCAGATCATCGACCAAGTTGGCGGCTACCCGCTCCGCATTCCTGCATTCAGCGGCAAGGTCGAGCTCCCGTCGTAATGACTGGTTAAACTGGCGCAGGACTTCTTTCGGATGAAACCGGCGAAGCTCAGGCGATTCGGATTCGGCAATGTCAACAATACGGTGTAACAGGCGTAAGTCGGCCTCAATGAGTTTGCGCAAACCGGGTCTGCGAACTTTTAAAATAACCGGTGTTCCGTCCTTGAGCACGGCTTTATGAACTTGGGCAATTGAAGCTGCCGCCACCGGTTCTCTTTCGAATTCTGAAAAAATTTCATCAATACTACCGCCAAGGTCTTCTTCAAGCTGGGGCAGCAGCTCCTCAAGCGACATCGGAGGCACTTGGTCCTGGAGCTTTTCAAACTCGGCGATATATTGCGGGGAGAATAAATCAACGCGTGTCGCAAGAATTTGTCCCAACTTAATGAAAGTAGGTCCCAGCTCTTCCAGCACATGACGTATGCGTTGCGGCGTATCGAGTTTTACATAGTCTTCGACATGCTCCCAATGCAGCATCCTGCCCGCGCGTTCTATTGCCTTGCCCATTCCCAATCCGCGAACAAAGCCGCCGAAGCCGTAGCGGATTAATACCGACGCAATATCATGAGCCCTGCCCAGATCCCTGACTGCGTTAAACATTTCCCATAACATGCTGCACTGCTGAATTTTATTTTTTGGAATGAGTCGGCTGTAGGCTTTCTGCAATGCCCAATAAAATACCGCTACCTATTTTGGCTAGAGTTGAAGCCGTAGCAACCGTACCGGAGATAATGACTTCCGTACTGATATCCGGCAAGTCTTTAAGCGCTTTCAAGGCGGTGAATGTTTGTTTGCCGACTGCCGTTCCGCTTTTATGCGCATGAGCAATAAAATCGTTAACAATGTCGGCAGTAACCTGAGTGCCGCCTTTGGCGACTTTCTCCAAGGTATCGATAAACAAGTGTTCCATGCTCTGTATGTCTTTAATCGCATCCTTAAAATCATGCTGGGAAGTCACTTTGGAAGCCGCTTCTTGAATGGCCAGTGTCGATGCTTCTGTCGCAATCGCCAGCGCATCGTCCAATGCCGTGACCGCATGGGTAAAAGTTCCTTTGGCATGCTCATCCTGGCCCGCTATGCCTTCATCAATACCTTTAGCAACCGCTTCAGTAACGTTCTTGATATTTTTCATATCCAGCTCCCCGTTGGTCAGCGCTTTTAACGTTATATCCTTAACTTGCTGGTGAACATCGGTTCCAGACCTAACCGCTTCCCGTACATCACCTGTAACGCTTTGTTCTTGGTTTATTTGAGTCATAGTCGTTCTCCTGATTGATATAAAAACTTTTAAAAGTTACAAAATATCGGGGCTACTCACCCTGTCTGCTTCGGAATTAAGGTTAGTGATATGCAGGCAACCGCTGATCTTGACGCCCGCCAATGGCCGTTGTCTGGCAAAGCGGTCATGAATCGCGCTCACTACCGGCATTTCAGTCAGTGCCCACTCAATACGTTCACGTCCTTGCTCGGCCAGCGAGGGTTTTTTTATATCATGATCAATATTCATAATGCAGGTCACCTCAGTCCGTATCTTTACCGGTTGCTTCCGTGTAATGACCGCCGGTAAGCGGTACAAAACCGACACTCAAAATACTACGGTTCTTAGTTTTACCGTTGGCCTGTTTTTCTATAACCGTTAATTCCTGATGGTTGTAAGGCGAACCGACAGGAATAATCAGGCGAGCGCCTGTGCGCAATTGATCAATGAGAGGCTGTGGAATATCCGGCGTAGCTGCGGTAACCATGATGCCGTCAAAAGGCGCATGTTCCGGCCAGCCGAAGTGGCCGTCGCCGGTTTTAACCGTGACATTGTTATAGCCCATCTTTTTAAATCGGAGACTGGCTTTATCGGCCAGCTCTTCTATGACTTCAAGCGAATAAACCTGTTTAACCAGTTTCGAAAGAATCGCCGCCTGATAGCCGGAACCGGTACCGATTTCCAAAACGGTATCGGTAGGCTGAGTATTCAATAAGTCGGTCATCAGCGCAACAATATAAGGCTGGGAAATGGTCTGTCCCGAACCGATCGGTGCCGGGCTGTTATCATAGGCAAGAAAGCGAAGATTCGCAGGCAAAAACTTATGCCGCGGCACTTGTTTTATAGCCGCCATGACTCTGTCGTCCAAGGCATCCTTGCCGATCAGATGACGGGTCAGGTTAACTTCCATTTCGATATCGTCCAGCATGCGTTGCAGACCGCTCATCAATTGTGCTCCCGGGTGTATTTATCGTTCTCACGGTCTTCGTGGGAATGCTCTATAACCATTCACGGCATGAATGGTTATTTCCAGCAACACGAACCGTGATTCAAACATGGCTCCAATAAAGTTTCAATTGGTGACATTACTTATGGCTTTGAACACAAAGCCGTAGCAAAATGCAGCTAAAGATTAAATCACTTGAACAAACCGGCCATTCGGTTTTATCTTGTTGCTGCGAAACAAAACAGATTTGTATATCCAAAGCGAACTTTGACGCCTATTATTGCTGGAGTTCAAAGCTTGCTTTGAACAGTCAGGAGTTGAAACGCCAGTAAAGTCTAGGCCGCAAACAGACTTTGTTGAATAAATGGATTTCACGCTTAAAATTAATGCGTATGGAGTGAGATTAATGAAAGCCATGGTATTAAAAGCGCTCTGTAACCTTCAAGAACATCCCACGCCGCTGGAATTGATGGATATGCCGGTTCCGGTTCCCGGTGAACAGGAAGTCTTGCTGAAAGTTTTAACTTGCGGGGTTTGCCATACCGAATTGGACGAAATTGAAGGACGCACTCCGCCGCCGCATTTACCGATAATTCCCGGACATCAAGTGGTAGGCCGGATCGAAGCCGTCGGCAGTAAAGTCAGCACTGTTAAATTGGGTGACAGGGTCGGTGTTGCATGGATTTTCTCTGCTTGCGGTGCGTGTAAATTTTGCCTGACAGGCCGTGAAAACCTGTGCCTGTATTTCAAAGCGACAGGTCGCGATGCCAATGGCGGCTATGCCCAATATATAACTGTTGATGAAGCTTTCGTCTATGCAATTCCTGAAGTTTTTTCCGACCTGCAAGCCGCCCCTTTGCTTTGCGCCGGTGCAATCGGCTATCGCTCACTACGCTTGACGGGCCTAAAAGACGGCCAAAGGCTGGGACTGACCGGCTTTGGCGCATCAGCGCATCTGGTGTTAAAAATGGCGCAGCACCAATATCCGAATTGCAAAATTTATGTTTTTGCCCGAAGCGCCAAAGAAAGAGCGTTTGCCGAAGAACTCGGCGCAGTGTGGACAGGCGATACTATCGAACGAGCCCCGCATAAACTGGACACTATCATCGACACCACACCGGTATGGGAACCTGTCGTTGAAGCCTTGGCAAACCTGGACTCCGGCGGCAGGCTGGTGATCAATGCGATCCGCAAGGAAGGCGACAAACGAAGCTTGCTGAATATGGATTATCCCCTGCATCTTTGGCAGGAAAAAGAGATCAAGAGTGTTGCCAATATCACTCGAACTGACGTAACTGAATTCCTGGACTTGGCGGCTGAAATGAAACTCCAGCCTGAAATTCAGGCGTTTACATTGGAACAGGCCAATGAAGCGCTGATTGAACTGAAAACCGGAAAAATTCGCGGAGCCAAGGTGCTGAAGATTGATTGACTCAACTATAACGTTTGAATCTCATATTCGTATCAAGATACCTTTTACACCGTATTTTTTTATATGCGGCTTCATGGCATATCTGTCACAAATGCTTAAGTAGAACTGTAGGGCGGATTTGCGGCAGCAAACCGCCAATCTACGCACAACATAGAAAACAATTGGCCGTAAAGAACATTCGCTTGGAAAAGTCCGATCACAAACCGGATTTGATTATCCCGATCATGGCGGATTGCTGATGCGAATCCGCCCTACGGCCCTCTCTATGTCCTTGTAGTCTGTGTAACTTGTTGGCTAAACCTGCTGACGCAGTGTCAAACCTAAATTTTCTAGCTTCATCCCACATTCTTGTTACTTTACTCACTATCAGCTTCAATGCGAATAAACCTACCCTCTTTAAAGAAAAACATAATTTGCCCTGCTACTATCTCATTTTTTCCTTTTTCGAAACTGGAATCCTTTACCAACGAGTTAATCAAATCGCGCACTTTGCTCTCTGGTGTACCAATACAGGTTGAATTTACAACTTGTACTAACAGATTGCGTTGCTCGACGATGCGACTTGCATGCTGGTTTTGATAATCAAGTGTCACAGATTGATCAATGATTATAAAAATCAACCAAAGAATAATCCCAGTTAGAAGAACACATATAACCCAAAAAATACGCATACTTACTTGCATGAAGCGCCCTCCTGACAAGCGGTAGCAGCCGCTTTGCTAAAAGTTTTACAATTATTGTTAAACAAATCGTATTTAGGATGCTGTTGCTTAAACTTTTCAGCAAAATTAATTGTTCCTTTGTAATCAGAGTTTGGATAGTACGTTCCAGTTACATGAACATCATGCCCAAAGTTATGCGATAGGAAATCGTAAAGATGGTCGAGTGAGTCTTCTGTAGGTAAACCATCTTCTCCAAAGGAAACGTTCGGAATTTTTCCGCCACGAACGACTCCATTATCGTCACCATAACGGCCAAATTCGTAATATTTGGTATCTCCAGAGCTAGGATCAACAGAAACAACCGCACCATGCCCCAGAGGTACTTTTCCAAACGGTGTAGTTACAGGATAGTAGTCGTAATTGATATAAATAGCATCTAATCCAAACGGATCAATTGAATTTAATGGATTACTCCTCACATAACCATAGGTATTAATTCCGCCCCGCAACCCAATCGGATCACTCTCAATATATCTCCCAGTAGCCGGATTGTAATCCCTAAAGTAATTATAAAACAGCCCGGTTTCTTGGTCATAATATTGCCCCGGAAACCTCAGGTCAAAGGTGAAATTGCCGAGTCCAGAAGGATTCTGATCCGGCAAATTATTGCCGAAGGCTTCGGACTCCCAGCGCCAGACGACTCGATTGTCGCTGGGCCGGGTGATGGCTCTCGGCGTGCCCAAGTGATCGGCATGGATGTAGTAAATGTCCGGCGTTGCGGTTGGGCTGGTCGCAGGTCTCAGCACAGCGACCGGCAAGTCACCGAGCCAGACGATTTCCTGGAGCAATTGCCCGGCTGCGTCGTATTCGCCAGTCAGGTGGCCTTGTTCGTCATAGAAGTACTGGATGGTGTTGCCGTTGACGGTTTTGGTCACGCGCTGGCCGAGGGCATTGTAGCTGTAGTAGCTGGTTTGCGTTGTTGCGGTGTTCGTAGTGGCGATGCGCCGTCCGGCCGCGTTGTAGCTGTGGATGAAGGTGCCGTCGCCGGTCAGGTTGCCGGCTGGGTAGTAGCTGTAGTTGACGATCTGTGCACCACTCTGGCTTTGCAGCCGGTTGCTGTCCGGGTCGGTGGTGTAGGTGTACTGGGTAATGTTGTCTTTCAGCTTACCGGTACGGTTGCCGCTGAGGTCGTAACTGTAGCTGATCCGGCTTTGCTCCGGTTCGCCGCGTTGGCTGCCGATCAACCGGTCGAGTTCGTCGTATTCGTGGTGCTGGTTTAATGTAGGATCGCTATCGGCGATGGTGTTGATCAGCCGCCCGGCAGCATCATAGCCGTAGTAGCGGCTGTCGGGCAGTTGGGCTTGAGCATCGAAACCCATGCTGATGATCACGGGACGACCGACGAGGTCGTAAAAGCGCTCGTTCTGTTGGTGGTTGCCCCAGAGCCAGCCGTTGACTTGGCCGTAGGGTTCGTAACTGATTTGGCTGAGCAGCGGCTGGCCGTTGATCAGTATTGCGTTGATACGGTTGCCATTCCACTGGTAGTCGATCTGTTGACCGCCGGGACTGCGGCTGGCGGTGCGTTGTCCTGAGGCATTGTAGCTGTGGCTGACGGTCAGCTGGGTTGTGCCTTGGTTTTGGCTTTGAGTTTTACTGGTGATATGACCATGGTTGTCGTAGCTATAGGTTATGCTGCTGTTGTTATTGCCGAGGCTGCACAGGCGGCCGATGCCGTTGGCGCAAGTGTCCCAGGTGTAGTTGACGGTTTGGTCGTCGTAGGCAATCTGGCTGATACGATTGA
>NZ_DAIUEH010000013.1:0-98472 GCF_036845245.1 Methylobacter sp. | reverse complement strand
TTCACGTCCGGTTCTGTGAGAGCCTCAAGGGGCAGTTCCTTGGGGCTACTCGACCGCAACTTTTATCCGTTAAACATGAGCCGCTTTTCCAAGTATCTCGGCAGCCCATTGATTCAGGCTTTTGCCGGTAGCCTGAGCGGCTACCAGCGCCGCCGCATGAACCTCTGGAGGCACACGCAGCATCAATTTGCCGCTGGCAGGCTTTTCCGGCGACTCACCGCGCGCCTTGCAATCATCAATCATGAAGTCAATGGCGGCCTCGAAGTCTGAGCGTAATTCGGTTACTGTTTCGCCATGAAAACCGATGATGGCTTTTACTCCCAGTACGCGGCCCACGAATATAGCATCGCGATCATCGAATTCAATGCGGGCTGTATAGCCCTTATAAGTCATAGTGTTCATGGTTTAATCTCCAGTTTGCTCAGCATTTCGCGTAATTGCTCAACCTGATATTTCTTGACATCCTTTCCTGGGTGAGGCCGGTGCGCATGCCATTCCATGCCTTGTAGCGTGAATTTCACACGCGAACCCTCGCGCTCGGTCTTTTCGGCACCCAATGCGATTAGCAGTGCCTCAAGCTCGGCAAATACAATAGACGCTCGTGTAGGCAAGGCAAATACGGAATGCAAGGTTTTTAGGTGTTTGGCTTTCATAGGGGCAAATGCTATCAGATATTGATAGCAATGTAATCTATATTTTGTAAGCCGCAAAAGCGAAAAGAAGTCAGGTTATTTTTCAAGCGGGGTTGAACGTAATTTTTTCTTTGCTTGTTGCCAATCCAGTACTTCAATGTCGCCGGAGAAAATTTTTTTCAGTCTCTATGAGTTCGGTTTCAAGCCAAGACGGGCTGGAGAGATTATCTTCGTCACCGACCAAATCGCCCCAAAGCGCCTCGATAATCTTTAGCTTTTCTACGGCGGATAACTTGTGAAGTTCTTCGATGCTCATATAGGAAGTACCTGTGATTGATATTGCGTCTTTACCACGAACAGCTTAACCTTAAAGAAAAAGTATTGCTCTTGCAATCACACATTCCGCCGGCTCGGCAACAATGCGGTGATAAAAGTACTGTAGCCTTGTCGGGCAACAACTTTTTCGTTGCCCGACACTATTCATCCAAAAAACTTTAAAACGGAGCAAGCAATGAACAGATCCGAAATTGAACAAGCCGTGCTAAGAGAAATGCATTCTTTGCCTTTAGATAAAGTTGAAGCCACGTTAAATTTTGTGTTGTCTTTAAAAAACAAGCCGGTTAAAAAACGACCGTTAGGATTATTAAAGGGTAAAGTGGAGTTTGCTATTGATGAAAACTTTAAAATGACTGACGAAGAGTTTTTACAATCGTGAAAAACTATTTACTCGATACACATACTTTTTTATGGTCGATATGGCAACCGGAAAAACTCGGGCAACAAGCTGTTACTGTTTTAGAAAATATGGATAACCGAGTTTTTGTCAGCAGCATTACTTTATGGGAAATATCGTTAAAGTATGCATTGGGTAAATTAACGCTTGGATGCAAGCCCGATGATTTACTAAAAGTAATCGATGATATGGGTTTTGAGAAATTAATCTTATCCCACGAAGAAGCCGCGCTGTTTTATCAATTACCTAAATTCGCGCATAAGGATCCTTTCGATAGAATGTTAATTTGGCAGGCTATATCGAACGATCTCATTTTAATTTCTAAAGACAGTCAATTTGATCACTACAGCCAATATGGCTTGAACATTATTTGGTGAACCCTGCAATAAGTCCAGCTATCAAATTTAGCCTCGTCGTTGCCCGACTATTAGTATTTGATTGTCGGGCATAAGCGTCATGTCCGATCTACGAAATTATTGAATAACATCTACCAAAACTTCAAGCCCCATTACTTATGCTGCAAAATAAACCCATCCCAAAAGTCAAAGGCGAATTCTTATTAGGCAATTTACGCCAAATGAACGCCAATCCATTTCAAGCGCTTTGCGACTGGCAACGTGATTATGGCGATTTAGTGAGTTTCAGATTGGCGACTCGCCATTTTTATTTGATCAGCCACCCAAAGCTGATCGAACAGGCTTTAATCAAGCAAAGCGATGTCTTTGTCAAAATGTACGATCCTAAAAAACCAACCGGTCTGGCTTTGGTGTTAGGGCAAGGATTAGTAACCAGTCAGGGCGAGCTATGGCAAAGACAACGGCGGTTAATGCAGCCGGTTTTCCAGAGGAGTAATTTGGCATCTTTACATGCGCAAATTGTCACTGCCGGCAATAACTTATTAGTCAGATGGCGGCTATTGGGTGACGGAGCGCAAGTTAATCTTGCCGATGAAATGATGCAGGTGACGCTTGAAGTGATCACTCAAACCATGTTCAGCACCAGCGTTCTCGATAAAATCGAGTACATTGCGCCTGCTTTAGATACGGCGCTCCGGTATGCGGCCAAATCCGTCATGAACCCTTTGCGTATTCCGTTATCTATACCTACTCAAGCTAATCGGGAATTCAATGCGGCAAGCGCCCTATTGGATGAGCTCATTTACGGAATCATCGAGCAGCGCCGTACCCAAAAACCAGTACACAACGATTTGTTGGATATGTTGCTGAACGCAAGCGATGACAATGGCGAACTTATGTCCGACCAACAGATTCGCGATGAAGTCATTACCATTTTTAGTGCGGGCCATGAAACCACTGCCAATTTGTTAACCTGGACGCTGTATTTACTGGCCCGCCATCCGGCTGTTCTGGCTAAATTGCGTCAAGAACTCGATACATTAGTGCAAGGCGAAATCCCAACGGCGGAAGACTTGCAGCAGCTTGTCTATACCAGAGCCGTACTGAATGAATCGATGCGCCTGCGTCCGCCGGTCGGCATTATGATGCGCAAAATCATCAAAGATACCGAGCTTGATGGCTATTTATTGAAACAAGGCAGGCTGGCGATGTTCAGTATTCACAATATTCACCATCACCCGGATTTTTGGCAGCAGCCTGAACAGTTCGATCCCGAACGCTTTTTGAACGGTGAAAACCGCAGATTTTCATTCATGCCGTTTGGCACGGGTGAACGCATCTGTATCGGCAATCATTTTGCGTTGTTGGAAAGCCAACTTTTGTTGAGCATGATCGTTCAACATTTTGATTGGCAGTTGCTTAGTACGGATGAAGCCGAAATTGAAATGGCGGTGACGCTAAAACCGAAGGGAGGGATTCCGGCAAAGTTAGCCGTTCGAAGTAAATAGAGAGAGTCATCGCGGCGTGGGATTGAATTTTAAGTTTCGTAAATATCGTCTTACTTACATATACAGCAAGCGAAACGCTATCTACGAAACTTAGGATTTGGTTGGAAATAATTTCCCGACTGGAATGACCTGTAGGGGGCTAATTCATTCGCCCAGGGCGATTAAAATCGCCCCTACAAATGGGGATTCAAGGAAATTATATATAGCCAGATCCTTAATATTGATGTCTTAACGTATAGTGCATGGGATTATGCTGGAAAATCGCATCGTTGCGCTAACAGCCTCCTCCGGCAACACTATGATTTATGGAGGCCCAAGGTCTTTTTTTACGCCGAACTTTTCGACCAGCTCAGCCATTGCTGATGCTCCTGTACGACCCTGTTCATTAAGTCCGTTTATCACGCCTGCCTGATTCTGCGGCGGCTGATTTTGGCTTACTTTCCATTTTCCGGATAAGCGGGTAATTACGATTTCAATACCTATCACGGCTTCGATTAGCTTTTCGGTAAAATCCAGCGGCGCATCAGATACCGCCCAAGGCTTGGCAAAATCCGCCTCGTTCTGAGCCGTAAGCGCCTCAAGCTGGGCGCGTACCCAAGCGGCATCATCAATTACCTGCAAAGTGCCGTAGGCATGAACGACTGCATAATTCCAGGTAGGCACAACTTTTCCTGTTTCTTGTTTGGTCGCATACCAAGATGGCGTGATGTAAGCGTCAGGACCTTGGAAAACGGCCAAGACGTCCACGTCTTTTGCGTAATCGATCCAGATTGGATTTGCCCGGGCGACATGTCCTCTCAATATACCAAACGGCGAAGCATCATCCGAAAGGTGCAACGGAATATGATTTGCCTTGAGTCCGGTTGAAGATAATGTAACTAATGTGGCAAGAGAATGCGCACGAATAAGCTCGTGCATGACGCTGATTCTCGGTTCTTCGAAATGTGCGGGTATGTACACGATTATCCCTCTACAAGTAGAAAATTTACCTCATAGCAAAAAAAAGCCCGTCATGAAGACAGGCTTTTTTAACCGTTTAAACCGACTTATGATCAGTTTTTGGTTTTATCGACAATCTGGTTGGCTTTAATCCAAGGCATCATGCTGCGCAGTTTCGCACCGACAACTTCAATCGGATGCTCTGCATTCAAACGACGCTTGGCGGTCATTTCCGGATAGTTGGTCATGCCTTCCATGATGAATTGCTTGGCGTACTCACCGTTTCTGATGTTTTTCAACGCTTCGCGCATCGCCCAACGACTTTCTTCGTTGATGACTTTGGGGCCGGTGACGTATTCGCCGTACTCTGCGTTGTTGGAGATCGAGTAGTTCATGTTGGCGATACCGCCTTCAAACATTAAATCAACAATCAATTTCAATTCGTGCAAGCATTCAAAGTAGGCCATTTCAGGTTCATAACCCGCTTCAACCAAGGTTTCAAAACCCATTTTTACGAGTTCAACTGCACCGCCGCATAATACGGCTTGTTCGCCGAACAGGTCGGTTTCACATTCGTCGCGGAACGTGGTTTCAATAATACCTGAGCGACCGCCACCAATAGCAGAGGCATACGATAAACAAATCGCTTTCGCTGTGCCTGACGCATCCTGATGAACTGCGATTAAGTCAGGAACGCCGCCGCCGCGTACAAACTCAGAACGGACGGTGTGGCCTGGTGCTTTAGGCGCGATCATGATTACATCCAAATCGGCGCGTGGCACGACTTGGTTGAATAAAATCGCAAAACCGTGGGCAAATGCTAATACTGCATTTTGTTTGATGTTGGGTTCAATTTCGTCTTTATACAATTTTGATTGAAACTCATCAGGCGTCAAAATCATGACAATGTCCGCGCCAGCAACCGCTTGTGCAACGTCTTGTACGGTTAATCCATGCGCTTCAGCCTTAGCTACTGAAGGTGATCCTGCGCGCAAGCCCACGACAACTGAAACGCCGGAGTCTTTTAGATTAAGAGCGTGAGCGTGGCCTTGTGAGCCGTAACCGATAATGGCTACTTTTTTACCTTTGATGATTGAAAGGTCGGCGTCTTTGTCGTAATAAACTTGCATGGTTTTTCCTGTTTTTGGGTGTTTAAAATATTAGTCGTTTTTTAATCGCCAAGGCTAATCTTACAAATGCAGCCCTTTTTCGCCTCTTGAGATGCCTGTCGGCCCCGAGCGGACTACTTCAATGATGGTATCGCTATCGATAGCGGCGATAAATGCATCAAGCTTACTGGAGGGACCGGTCATTTCCACGACATAAGTGGTTGGCGTTACATCGATAATCTTGCCGCGAAATATATCCGCCATGCCTCTGATTTCTTCGCGTGTGTGCTCGGTGGTCCTGATCTTGACCATCATCAATTCCCGTTCGATATGAACGGAGTCCGCCAAGTCGATCAGTTTAACCACATCAATCAGTTTATTCAGCTGCTTGGTGATCTGCTCGATAATGTCGTCGCTGCCACGAGTGACCAGCGTCATACGCGATAGGCTGGGATCTTCCGTAGGTGCTACGGTCAAGGATTCAATATTATAACCGCGCGCGGAAAACAAACCTGCGACCCGCGATAATGCACCGGATTCGTTTTCAATCAGGATAGAAATAATATGTCTCATCATGCCAACTCCCTGTCGGTCGATGTGCCGTTCGCGACTCTTAAAGTCATATCGTTATGGGCTTTGCCGGCTTCTATCATCGGATAAACGTTTTCGGTTCTGTCAGTCAGGATGTCCAAAAATACGGTACGGTCTTTCATCGCAAAAGCTTCTTCCAGCGCCGGTCTGACTTCTTCTGGCTTATTGATGCGCATGCCGACATGGCCGTAGGCTTCGGCCAACTTGACGAAGTCCGGGATGGCGTCCATGTACGAATGCGAGTAACGGCTTTCGTAGGAAAATTCCTGCCATTGGCGGACCATACCCAAATAGCTGTTATTCAGGTTGATAATTTTTACCGGCGCATTATATTGCAATGCCGTCGATAGCTCCTGAATGCACATTTGGATACTGCCATCGCCGGTTACGCAGGCGACTTCGGACTCGGGAAACGCCAGTTTAACGCCGATGGCCGCAGGCAAGCCAAAGCCCATGGTGCCCAAACCGCCCGAATTAATCCAATGCCGCGGTTTGTCGAACGGGTAATATTGGGCCGCCCACATTTGATGCTGACCGACATCCGAGGTGATATACGCCTCACCTTTGGTCACTTCATATAACTGCTCAATCACGTATTGCGGCTTGATCAAGAGGCTGTTGCGGTCGTATTCCATGCATTTGACGGCGCGCCATTGGTCGATCTGGTTCCACCAACTTTCCAGGGCTTTCTTGGATGGTTTCTTTTTACTTTCCTTGATCATTTCCATCATCTGTTCCAATACCGGTTTAACTTCGCCGACGATAGGAATCGCGACTTTAACGGTCTTGGAAATAGATGCAGGATCGACATCGATATGGATAATTTGGGCATGCGGACAAAACTGGTCAAGTTTGCCGGTGACGCGGTCATCAAAACGCGCACCGATAGCAATAATCACATCGCTCTCATGCATCGCCATGTTGGCTTCGTAAGTGCCGTGCATTCCCAGCATACCGACGAATTGCTTATCGGTTGCAGGATAAGCCCCCAAGCCCATCAATGTGTTGGTGATCGGAAAATCCAGCAATTGAGTGAATTCGGTCAACTCTTTGCTGGCCTCACCCAAAACCACACCGCCGCCGGAATAGATGATCGGCTTTTGTGCGGTTAATAATAAATCCACGGCTTTTTTCATCTGCCCTTTATGGCCGGTAACCGCCGGGTTATAAGAACGCATAGATACTTTTTTAGGGTATTTATAAGGCACTTTTATTCTGGGATCGGTGATGTCTTTAGGCACGTCGACAACAACAGGTCCGGGGCGGCCGGTTGTGGCGACATAGAATGCCTTCTTCATGGTTTCAGCCAGTTTGGTCACGTCTTTGACCAGGAAATTATGCTTTACGCAGGGACGGGTAATGCCGACCATGTCGACTTCCTGAAACGCATCGCTACCGATGACCGGCAATGGCACCTGCCCGGAAATAACCACCATTGGGATTGAATCCATATAAGCGGTGGCAATACCGGTTACGGCGTTGGTAGCGCCCGGACCTGAAGTGACCAGGACCACACCCGGTTTGCCGGTCGCACGGGCATAACCGTCCGCCGCATGGGTCGCGCCTTGTTCGTGTCGAACCAGAATATGTTTGACATCATCCTGCTGGAAAAGGGCATCGTACAAATGCAATACCGCTCCGCCGGGATAGCCAAAAACATATTCTACGCCTTCGTCCTTAAGACTCTGAATTACAATTTGTGCGCCGTTTAGCTCCACGCTAATACCCTCAAATAGACTTTCGAATTAAGCCGATTATATGCGCTTTTAAAAAATTCAAGGCCTAAATACCGGTGTATTTTAAAGAACGTCATATAGACAGCTGCTGGTAACCGCCTTTTTCAAACGGTTTAATCTAAACATTTTACTAGGTTTTCGAGCCAGTTGTACATTCATCTCTTATGCTTTTTAAATCCTGCCTGACCTGCTAGACAATTAATGATTGTTTACCGTTAAACAAGATGTTATTGGCGACAATCAAAAAGGTGGATTCAACTCCATAAACTCAACCTCATATCCGGAAAACTTGCGGATATTAATGACGCCGGTATCCAGTAATAAATATTGACCTTTAATACCGTGCAGTATTCCGGATACTTCGGTATTCTTATCGAGATTAAAAGATTTGACCTTGAGCGGATAGCTGTCTACCGGAAAATGAATATCGACAACCGGCTCATCGGCTAAAAACTCAATGGCCTGTTGCCCGAAACGTTGGGTAATTTCGGCCAGCTTTGCTTCACAAACAGCAATTAATTCATCCCGTTTTGCAATTAGATCAATAGGCTCTGCCCTGCTTTTAAGCATTTGCTGCCAACTGGTTTTATCGCTGACGTGTTTGGCAATGGCAATTTCAATCAGCCCTGAAATATAGCGCGACTGCACTTTAAAAATCGGCAGCGCCTGGACTGCGCCTTGATCTATCCAGCGCGTCGGAATTTGCGTCTGCCGGGTAATGCCTACCTTGATACCGCTGGAGTTAGCCAGATAAACGATATGCGACTGAAAACAAAACTCTTCGCCCCATAAGGGCTCCCGGCAGGTACCGGCCGCATAATGACAAGTTTCCGGCTTCATGATACACATGTCGCACTGTGCCAGGGAGGTAAAGCAGGGATAGCAATAGCCCTGATTAAAGCTTTTTTTAATTGCCCGGTTGCAATGCAGGCAGACAATATTGCCTGTATACATCAGCTTGATTGATTTACCGATCAGCGGATTTAAAGCAATCGATTGAGCGCCTAACGGCAACTCGTACTGAACCGGCCTTGATCTATCCAGCTCCAGCCGGGTATGCATTTTTCTTAATTGTCCCTGCATTTAAACATTTCCTAAAAATCTGATTACAACGAGCCGGTTACAGATAACCGTCAGTATTTTTTAGCAGCCAACGCTCGGCTTGCGATTTTAACAGCTCTTTTTTCCAGAAAGGCGCTCTCGACTTTAACGCTTCCATGATGTATCGGCTCGCATCAAATGCGTCGCCGCGATGCGATGTCCATACCGCCACCAGCACTATGGGTTCATTAGGCAGTATATCGCCTACCCGATGCACTACCAATGCATCGATAACAGGCCATTGTCGCAAGGCTTCGGCAACGATTTTTTCCAATTGTTTTTCGGTCATGCCGGGATAATATTCCAGAGTCATACCCGTAATATCATCACCTTCATTGAAATCACGCATTGTGCCTATAAAAATATTAGTTGCGCCAAACTTTCCGGCCATGTCCTTCGCAGAACTCTGGTAAACCTGAACTTCTTTTAGAGGATCGAAAGATTCGGCGTAAATTTTTATCTCCATAATCAACCACCGGTCACCGGCGGGAAAAACGCCACTTCGTCGCCATCCTTAACAGCACTATTTAATTCAACATAGTCCATATTCACAGCCGTCAATATATTATCGGGCAATGTTTTATTCGGATTAGCACTGCGCCATACATCGGCGACTGTAGTCAATCCTGAAAACTCCAGATTATCTTCCGAACGGCCGATACTCTCTTTCAAGCTGGCAAAATAACGTACCTTAATTGACATGATCGATCACTCAGTAACAAACAATAGAATTGGCACGAGGCGCATTATGGGGAAGCCTGTCGATTCGCCTTTTTAGTTTTCTTAACCGGCAGTTGTTATAATAAAAACGTGCTTGCCCTTTCACCGATAATTTTACAGAAAAATGACTGCATTAACTCACTTTAATCAATCCGGCGAAGCGCATATGGTTGACGTCGGCGACAAAGCGATTACCCAGCGTACAGCCGTCACAGAAGGCTATATTGAAATGCAGCCGGAAACGCTCAAACTGATCATGGACGGCGACTACAAAAAAGGCGATGTGCTGGCTATAGCACGAATAGCCGGTATCATGGCCAGCAAAAAAACGGCGGACCTGATTCCGCTCTGCCATCCGTTACCTCTAACTCATGTAGAAATCAAACTGGATACAGAAGTTGACCGCAGCCGGATACGCTGTCAAACCACTGTAAAAACCAACGGGCAAACCGGCGTCGAAATAGAGGCGCTCAATGCTACGCAAATCACCTTGCTCACTATTTACGATATGTGTAAAGCTGTAGATAGAGGAATGATTATCCAGTCAGTCCGACTACTGGACAAAGATGGCGGCAAGTCAGGACATTGGCATCACGATCAACAGAAAACTGCCGGGTGAGCCAGTTCCAATATTTGGACACTAATAAACGAAAAAGAACTCCAGCGATTAGAATTCAACACCTTAATTATCTCGGTGAGCAACCCAATGCAGGCAATGCGGTTGTTTATTAGATTTATTACACTAAACTTATATTTTCAACAGTGCCGGCTGCTTTGGCGCCATTCAGAATAACAACAGCAGAGACAAATATGCCGATTACATTAAAAGAACTTGCCGATTTTTGTGGTGCGCGAATTGAAGGCGGCGACCTATCAGCAATTATTCATTCAGCGGCAGAAATTACGTCCGCACATCATGGGCAAGTCACACAATTAACCAATAGTCGCTATACCCGGCATATTAAAGGCTCAACAGCTTCAGCCTGCATTATTGCGGAAGGTTTCGTTGTTGAGGATGTGCCTGACAACATGGCTCTGTTGATTTGTGCGGATCCGGAGATCAGCTTTATCAAGGCGGTCGAATTACTGCATCCTGCCAGAAATTATACCCGGCAAATTGCACCGCAGGCAGTTCTTGATGCTGCTGTGTCGCTAGGTAATCAGCTATATATCGGGCCTTATGCTGTAATTGGCGAGAACTCGCGCATAGATGACGGTAGCGAAATACATGCAGGGGCCTATATCGGCAAAAATGTAAAAATAGGTAAAAACTGCCGGATTTATCCTTATGCCGTTATTTATGATGATGTCGTTATAGGGAATAATGTCATTATTCATTCAGGGGCTATCATTGGCGCCGATGGCTTTGGTTATAAGTTCCGGAATAATGAGCATGTCAAAGTTCCTCAAGTCGGCAATGTGGTTATTGAGGACAATGTCGAGATTGGAGCTAATACCTGTATCGATAGGGGTGCATTAGGGAGTACCTTGATAGGAGCGGGTAGCAAAATCGATAACCTGGTACAGATTGGGCACAATAACAAAGTCGGCAAGAATGTCATTATGTGCGGTTTAACAGGCGTGTCCGGCTCCTGCAACATTGAAGATTATGCGATTCTGGCAGGAAGTTCAGGTATTGCTGATCATGTTACGATTGGTCGTGGCGCAGTCGTCATGGCACGCTCCGGTGTAGCCGGTGATGTCAAGGCGGGCACCCAAGTTTTCGGCAGCCCGGCAAAAGATAAGAAGACGGCTTATAAAGAGCAGATAGCGCTCAGCAAATTGCCCGCGTTATTGAAGAGAGTAAAAATGTTGGAGGAGAAAATCCAGCTGCTGGAAAAAGATATATAGCTAATGCCCGAAGATGGCTAGGGAAGCCTTTTAATACTTGCTATGCTAAAAATGACAAACCAGTTCAGCATCGAGCTGAGTGCATGGTTAAACTTTTAATGTTGTCGGTAACTATTCGAACAGCCTGATTAAGTCAGATGTTCAAGAATCAAAGAGAAAGAGTATCAGAATAGAATGATTTGAAATAAAAAGTACCCCCCGTCTATACGAGAGGTACTTTTTCAATTGACTACATTTTGAGTCTTATTGCTCAGTTTTATTGCCGGTTTTTTTCGCGTCTATTTTCGAGAAAACTTCAGCGTTACTCGCTGCAACAGCACCGCTTTGTAAATGCTTTGTTTCGTCTTGTTTCAACAGTACAACTAAGACAATAACAGCAGCAATAGCAACACCAGCAATCAACCATGTGTTATCTTTTTCTTGTTCTTCAGCCATTTTAAAATCCTCGAATAGTTTATATTATTTATATTATTCCCTTTCCTCAAAGGGGCCACTCAATAAATTGCTTTATCGAGTTGCTTGTCGAATTAAGTAATAAACGACAGGGTACTTTTTATCATGAGATACGGCGTTGTGTCAAAACTATAAATAAAAAAATCCCGATCATGCCAGAATTACTGATGCAGCTGAGGGTGTTAATAACTATAAAAACAGCAAGATGCTATACGGTAACTAATTGAAAATTAATTCAAATATCTTTACAAGCCTACTATGCTACAGGCTGAGCCGGAATATAACCGAGCTCGATAAGAGAAAACTGAGTCGAGAACGCAATTACAGTTGCCAGCAAAAAACCTGGAATCGCATTCTTCATTATAGCCGCGAGGATGATGACAGTAAGGAAGTGGTGTTTCAAACCAACCCTGCCAATAGTCGATTTTAACTAAAGACCAATCAGATCTGCTTTTGGCTTTATGCACGTCTTTAAGCAAAGACTTTACGGACTACTCTCGTACCGGTTTTTTATCCAGCTTCCTTTGCAACGTACGCCTATGCATATTTAACGCCCTTGCAGCAGCCGAAATATTGCCGTCGTGCTGCATCAGAACTTTTTGCAGATGCTCCCATTCCAGGCGCTTTACGGATAAAGGATTTTCGCTAATCAAAACCGACGAGTCGCCTTCATTTTTATGCAGAGCATTTACAATTTCATCCGCATTTGCCGGTTTGGTTAAATAATGTGTCGCCCCCAGTTTTATTGCTTCGACCGCTGTAGCAATGCTGGCAAAGCCGGTTAACATGACGCAAGTGGTATTATCATCCAAAGAAATCAGTTTTTTCACCAGCTCAAGCCCTGATTCATGCCCGATCCGCAAATCAATCACCGCATATTCAGGTAAATAGCGTTCGGCAAACGCTATTCCGGTTTTGACATCATTCGCGACCAATACCTCATAATTCCTTTTTTCTAACGCACTCTTTAGCACCTTGCAAAAGGTCTCATCATCATCCACCAGCAATAGCCGTGGTTTATCCATTTCCTGGGATGTCATTATTGTTCTCTGTATTTAAAAGAGGAAGGGTGATTTCCACGCAGGCTCCGCCCGATTCGCTGTTATAAAGACTAATTTTACCGCCCAGACGACTAATGGTGGAATAGGCTAAGAACAACCCCACTCCCAAGCCACGCTTTTTACTGACGACGGGCTGCTTACCGGCAAAATCGATTAATTCCGGCGGCAAGCCGGGGCCGAAATCCCTAATTTTGATAATAGCCTGCTCTAAGTCCCATGATGCATGAAATTCGATGCCCTTTTCCGGCGGAGACGCCTCGGCCGCATTATTTAAAATATTAATAATCGAATGAGTCAGCGTGAGCTCAGCGATGATTTTTGCCTGCATTGCGACTTCAGGATTGATAAAGAAACATAGTTTTGCCAATGGCTTGTGAGTACGCCATTGGTTGATCACTTCGTCAATATAATCAGTCAGCAGCATTGCACTACCGGATTCGGCTCGCATTTCACCCGCAGAAGCGGACATCACCGATAACGCTATTTTGCACCGGTCAATCTGTTGTTGCATGATCAATAATTTTTCATGTAGATCAGGGAAACGATGAATCGGGAACTCTTGTTCAAGTTCATGAGCCACGATGGCAATCGTACCTAATGGTGTTCCCATATCGTGGGCAGCACTGGCGGCTAATGTGCCTAATGCGACAACACGCTCATCCCTTAATGAATTTTCCCGTGCTTCAGCCAGATTCCGTTCCTGCGCCTTGAGCGTTTTAGCCAGCTCAACCACAAAGAATGCGACCAAGCCCGCGCTAAATACAAAGCCGAACCACATGCCAAAAATATGCAGATTAAAATAATGACTGTCACTCATGGCGTGAACTTGTTGCAGCAGCTCATAATTTTTCACATCTGAATACTGCATCTCCGGTCTAGGCATGTGAGGCTCTATCGACGGCAGAGGAATATTATAGGCCATTAATGCCGTATACATGGACGTGGTCAAAATCACCATATACCAGGCATAAGATTGGTGCAGCATGATAGCTGTAATAATCAGAGGCAATAGAAATACCCAGGTTATCGGGTTTGATGCGCCACCCGTCAGGTACAGTAATGCTGTAATAGCAAAAACATCAATTACTAATTGAGAAAAAATCTCCAATTCAGTAACAGGTTCTTCTGTTTCCAAGCGCATTGAGGTATAAACATTAACCACCCCTATCGACATCATCACCAGCCAAAGCTGCTGCTCCGGCAGCCGAATATTAAGGCCGTACACAGATAAAACAATGAGTATAACCTCGCTGAGTATCATCAAATTTCTGAGGATAAACAGCCACTTCAGGTTTTGTCGGGCAGAAAATTCTGACTTAGGCGCGGCGTATGAGAGCATTTTATAAAAACAGTATGAAATTTAGAAATAACCTAAATAAAAAATCAGGATTATTTAAGTATATTATCGAGGTTTTAATTAAAAATTAAACAAGAATTAAACTGCGACAATATGTCACATTTTGTGTTGCATTATTTATTGATATTATTAACCTAACTTTTAAGGCTCTTGTAGAGCATCATAGCTGAAAGTTGCGTTATATCTTCCTAAATATATTTCAAGGCGGTTTTTTTGAACCGCCTTTTTTTTGTCTTTTGTAATCAAAGACTAATCAAAAACCACGTCCAATCCCCCTAAACCGCAATAACCCATAGGATTCTTAGCCAGATATTGCTGATGCATATCCTCGGCATAATAAAATTCACCTGCCGGCATAATCTCGGTCGTTATTTGTTTAAAACCCGCCTGGGAGAGTCGATGCTGGTAATGTTGCCTTGATTCAAGCGCTTGATCTAATTGTTGCTGGGTATAAGTATAAATCCCTGATCTGTATTGCGTACCGATGTCATTACCTTGTCTCATACCTTGCGTCGGATTATGGGACTCCCAAAAAATCTGAAGCAATTCAAAGTATGAAACGACAGCCGGATCAAAAATAACTTTAACAGCCTCAGTATGCCCTGTTAAACCGGAGCATAATTCTTCATAAGTCGGATTAGGCGTGAAACCGCCGGTATAACCTACTGCAGTGCTAAACACACCCGGATATTGCCAGAATTTTCGCTCCGCCCCCCAGAAGCAGCCCATTGCGAACAGGGCTTGTTCCATGGTTTCCTGAAACGGTGAAACTATTGGATTACCTGTTACAAAATGCTTATTGGTAACAGGCATTGGTGTGTTTCGACCAGGCAAAGCTTCTTTAGGGTCGGGCAAAACAAGTTTTTTTGATGAAAAAGTCATAGCCTGTGGTATTTTTATAAAACTGTTAGATCAAGGATTATTATGATCCTGATGTCAAAAAATGCACGATTTTTTAGCTGGAGCAACATGATAGAGCAAGATTTATTACGCCGTTTTTTATTTGAAGAACTGGGCGTTCGTGGAGAATGGGTCAAATTAACCGGCAGCTGGCAAGCGGCTAAACTTCATCAGCGCGGCTCTGAAAACATGCAACAGCAACTGGGACAAGCATTGGCGGCCGTAGTCATGTTGTCGGCTACGGTCAAATTTAAAGGCTCGATGATTCTTCAGGCCCAAGGTGATGGCGATATTAAAACCCTGGTTGCCCAGGCAACGGATCAGCGAGAAATACGAGGCCTGGTAAGAGGCAAGGAAAATGCAGCTCCCGGTTCATTAGAAAACATGTTTGGCCAAGGGCGACTGGTATTAACTATCGAAATGGAAAACGGCTCTCCTTATCAAGGCATTGTTCCGCTCCAGGGCAATAACCTAGCCGTCGCCTTGCAAACTTATTTCGAGCAATCCGAGCAGCTTAAGACCCGCTTGTGGTTAATTGCCAATGCCACTCATGCTGTCGGATTATTATTACAGGAGTTACCTGCACAGGACCATTATGAGGCTGATTGGGAGCATATCGAGATATTGGCAAACACCATAACCGAGCAGGAATTACTCGACTTGGACTGCGAGCAACTGTTATATCGATTGTTCAATCAGGAAAAAATCAGGCTGTTCGACGCTGAACCCGTTGTATTCAACTGCGCCTGCTCCCGGTCAAACATCGAAAGAACATTATTAGCCATGGGGCGGACCGAACTGGAAGATATTCTAAAAGAGCGGGGCATTATTGAAGTAAGCTGCGAATTCTGCGGCGAACAATACCACTTTGATGGCGTTGATGTGGAAAACATCCTGTCCCGAAACAATACCGCTAATGATCCCGATACACGACACTGATAAATTACGCTAATGAAAGCCGCAATCGCTAAACGAACTCTTCGCATGTTTTTTTTGTTGGTACTGGTCAGTTCATTATCCGGTTGTATGTACTGGATTCGGGCTTACCAAGTCTACCTACAGATGGATGAATTTGATCGTCATTTTTCTGTAGCCGCCGGTGATGAGTTTACCTTGCGCTTCAAAGACCCAATTCTTTACAGCAAAGACTTTGTTTCTTTGTCCAAGCTTTATGCCAGTCAAGATGATCCTACGCCGGAAGGCAGACGCTGGCGATACTGGTTTCGCAAAGTTGACGGCAACAATAAACTGATCAAGCCGGAAGTAAAATTTTATTCGGATTTAAATTTTAACAAAGAAAACCGCCTGATTGCCTGGTCGTTTTCTTCGCTTTTTTTGGCAATTGCCCCACCCAAGTTTTTAGAAGTCTCTTTGCGTTCTATAGGTGGCGCCGAGATCGATAAAGAAAAACAACAGCTCAAAGCCAACTCCGCATTACTGGACAAAATTTCTGACGATCTACCCAAAAAACCGGCCGTTCTGGCACAATTGGGCGAACCTTTTGAAATCAAGGACGAAGGAGAGCAGGAGGTCTATATTTACCGTTTTCTGTTGGAAACCCATCATATAGAAGAAGGCTATGAAGATCGTGCCTTAAACGAGGTTAAAATTACTTTTGATAAAAAGACCCAAGAGCTAGTTAGAATGGCCGGGCGCTTTGCTGGACTCAAGGTTTCAATTAATTATCGAAAGTTTCAGGATGCATCCCAAGATGTTGCACAAAACAAGCCGGAATAGCAACTAAGTCTACCCCCTCTTTTTTGTTACTATGGACAGTCGGCGTCTTGGCCGAAAATTTATCCGCCAACCGAATCTCTATTACTGTAATAAAAAAGGCCTAGACATTAAATGCCTAAGCCTTTTTTTATGTCGTAGAGGAACTGGCCGAACCAGCTCCATACAAACTACGACTTACAGTTTATCCGCATTTTTATCCAGATATTCTGCAACACCGGCTGGGTTTGCGTTCATGCCCGAATCGCCTTTTTGCCATCCGGCTGGACATACTTCGCCATGTTCTTCGTGGAATTGCAACGCATCAATCATACGCAGTAACTCATCCATGTCGCGACCTAACGGCAAATCGTTAACAACCTGATGACGGACTTTACCGTCACGATCAATCAGGAAAGTGCCGCGATAAGCCACTGCAGGCGCATCTGCTTCAACATCGTAGTCTTTACAAATAGAGTGAGATATATCCGCAGCCATAGTGTAACGAACAGGGCCGATACCGCCTTTGTTGACAGGTGTATTACGCCATGCGTTGTGCGTGAAATGAGAGTCTATAGATACGGCAACGACTTCAACATTACGGCTTTTGAATGCGTCCATACGATGATCTAAAGCGATCAACTCACTTGGACAAACAAAGGTGAAATCTAACGGATAGAAAAATACTACCGCATATTTGCCTTTAGTGGCCTCAGAAAAACTAAATGAATCAACTATTTGACCATCGCCCAGAACAGCAGGAACTGTAAAATCAGGTGCTTGTTTACCGACTAATACGCTCATTGATTATCTCCAAATAAATAGTGAAAAAGCAAAAGACTGTTAACTTTAGTGTTAGCCACTGAAGAAGTGGATTGGTGAAATTGTACACTAGATTAGTAGGGATTAGCGAAATTGTTGTTATTTTTAGCTTGCTTTAATTTAAATTTTAGACATAATTTGTCATTAATGGCTTACAATAGTGTCAGGGATTTACCGTCCTCAGGTTTTTCCGAAGCCTGTCGCCCTAACTTGGCTGTTAAATTCACTTAGTTCATTCGTTTGATGGAATTTTATCATGGCAAAAAATAAACATATTACAGAACCCGATGTGTTTGGTTTTCAAGTACGCATCGTACGGCGCGGCAAAGAAAGCAGTCGTTATTTTTCACATAAATTGTGGGGCAACAAAGGTAAGTCTTTGAAAGCCGCAATTACTTGGCGTGATCAGATGCTGACTGTTTTAAAAGGCAGTAAGACACGATTTCTTAAGCCGCCTAAAAATAAAACCACCACCGGTGTCACCGGCGTGTCCAGAACGATCAAATATGATCACCGTAAAGATAAAAGCTATCTTTGCTATACCGTTTTTTGGGTCAGCAATTGCAAATCCAGGAATAAAACTTTTCAGGTTGGTAATGTAGATAAAGTAACAGCCGATGATGAATTGCATGCATTCCGTACCGCCAAGCTGTTCAGAAGTTGTTATGAATTTTCAATTGATAATGATCTTGAATTTTATGACAGTAAATTTGCCGGCTGGAAGAAAACACGCTTGTATGAAGACGAGAATTTGAACGCAGTAGCGATGTAAACGAAGATTTCGTGTTAGAGGCCTGTAGACTTTTGTGAAAACAAAATTCCCGGATAGACCCCAATTGAATTGGCGAACAAAGGCCTCTCAATTACCCCGCTAAAGTTCAATACGGATGCCCAGCTCAATGACGCGCTCAACGGGAATTTTGAAAAATTCTATCGCGCTTGAGGCATTGTGGAATAAAAACCTGAATAAGGGTCTACGCCATGTAGGCATAGGACTTTTTTTCCGAAAAGAGACCCTTTCACTACCAATAAAAAATGATGTCTGTTTGAAATCGATGTTTAAACCTTCCTGAGCACATTGCTCTAAAGCTTGTCTCACATCGGGATTTTGCTTGAAACCATAATAAAGCTTAACCCGATAAAAATTGTTATCCTTGCCGAAGGCCCGAATCTTGGTTCGGTGCGCCACGTCAACGTATGGCTCATCTTTGGTGACTATGGTCAATACCACGATTTTTTCATGCAGCACATGATTATGCTCAAAATTATGTAAAAACACCTGCGGCACACCATGCAGAGTTTTCGCAAGATAGATGGCCGAACCTTGAACGGTTACCGCCTGATGTTTCATTATCTTGTCTTCCAAATCCTCAAACAACATACGCCTTTCATCCATATATCCCGCCAACAAGGCACGACCTTGAATCCATGTCGTCATCATTAAAAACAACACGCCTCCTATAACTAACGGCAACCAGCCCCCGGTCGGTATTTTTAAACTGTTAGAAGAAAGAAACACAAAATCTACCGTTAGAAAAATTGTCAAAAAAGTAACACTGGCTGATTTTGTCCATTGCCAAATACCTTGGATGACAATAAACGCCAACAGAGTATCCACAATCATAGTGCCGGTAACGGCAATGCCGTAAGCAGAAGCAAGTGCCGAGGAGGACCGGAAACTCAATACCACGACAAATACCGAAACCATCAATAACCAATTAATCGCAGGAATATAAACTTGCCCTACTTCTTGACCCGAAGTATGCAAAATATTCATGCGCGGGCAATAGCCAAGCTGTATGGCTTGCCTGGTAACCGAGAATGCGCCAGATATCACCGCCTGGGAAGCGATAACAGACGCCAGTGTCGCCAAAATTAACAGCGGATACATTGCCCATGTCGGTGCCATTAAATAGAATGGATTTTTCACCGCCTCCGGATGCTCAAGCAGCAACG
The DNA here is from genome assembly GCF_036845245.1 of Methylobacter sp. Lineage (NCBI taxonomy): Bacteria > Pseudomonadati > Pseudomonadota > Gammaproteobacteria > Methylococcales > Methylococcaceae > Methylobacter > Methylobacter sp. The sequence continues at coordinate 78,934 of NZ_DAIUEH010000013.1, read as the reverse complement.
CTCCCTGCCCGAAATAGTTCAGTAATAATGCAGGAAAAACAAAGCTGAACCAGGCATAACGGATGGGATTCAAACCAAAATGCCCCATGTCGGCATAAAGCGCCTCGGCACCGGTTATTGCCAAAACCACGGCCCCCATAATTAAAAAACCGTGCCAGCCCAACTCAAACAATAAATGAATGGCGTAATAAGGATTAACTGCGGCCAGTACAGCAGGGGCGTGAACAATATTGGTTACGCCAAGAATACCCAAAGTGCCAAACCAAAGACACATGATTGGCGAAAACATTTTTCCGACAGCTCCGGTACCCCTAGCCTGCACTATGAAAAGAGCGCTGAGCACTGTAATAGTGATCGGTAATACATAATGATTTAAAGAAGGCGCAATTATTTGCAACCCTTCGACTGCGCTTAATACTGATATTGCAGGAGTAATAATACTGTCACCATAAAACAAAGCCGCGCCGAGCAATCCAATGGTAACGATAAAGCGTGCTTTTTGTGGATTATCTTTAGCGCTTTGCAATGCCAAAGCCATTAACGCCATGATGCCGCCTTCACCTTTATTATTGGCACGCATGATAAAGATTGCGTATTTGGTTGTCACAACCAGAGTCAATGCCCAAAAAATCAGTGACAACACACCCAATACATGAAGCTTATCAATCGGCAAATGGCTGCCGAAGACTTCCTTAACGGCGTACAAGGGGCTAGTGCCGATATCACCGAACACAACACCGATTGCGCTTAGCGCCAAAACGGCTACTTGTTGTTTGGAATGACCTTGTGAATTTGTCGACATAATAAATATTGGATTAGGTGAAAAAATGAGCACAGAATCAACGGGCTGCTATGCTGTTGTAGCGTCATACCCAGTGAATATTTCGAATTGCAGATACCGGAAACCAAAAGAACCGAGAATATTGGCCAGGACTGCCGGTAGAAAACGTAAGTGAGTGGCAAAAGTATAACTTTTGTCGATAGACATAACCATGACCCCGGCCGATGATGCGACCATAAAGCAGATTGCCGCCAATGCCTACCATCATCGCGTTTAACATCCAGTGATCGCCGCCGCTTCAAGCAGGTTAGTGTCGATAGAGCTCGATACCATGTCTAAAATAAAATTGCCCCATGCCGGCTCCAACATTTCATACAGTTGCCGAACATAAGACGGCCAGCCCACATGACTAAGAGCCGCCATACCGGTGATAATTCCGATGTAGTACATTAAAAAATAGCCCATTCAACCTTCTGTAGCTGAACGTCAAAATTTGTCTCAACATTACACCATTTTGTTTTTAATACCCAGATATACATCACCACCAAACCCAAACCGCTGCCCAGTGTGAAATCAATATCGACATGCATCACCCTATTCAATACTACCGCTGCGATGATAGCGAAGGCGCCAACAAACGCAAGACTAAGTTCGCCCGGTTTGATAGCTTCTGCTACGGAAATCATGGCGGTGGTTAAACTGCTGAGGAAAAGACTTAACAGCGCACACAATGAACCCATCACAAACTGGACTTCAAAGATGATCATTGCCAAGCCGATAACAAATATGCTCAGTACGATAAGCCCAACAGGAGAAAAAGGAAGGATGGGTAGACATAGGCTTTTTGTACAATAAAGTCTAGGAGTGAATATCTTAAATATCACCTGATTTATGGGATCGACATGACCACACCCATACGCATATGCATCGGCTAAAAGTAGACTGAAACCCTTCACTAATCAATGAACGATTTTGTATACGGAGTATATATAAATAGTTAACAAACCACGGAGAATGCGATTCTTTTACGGAAGCCCGTATGTTTCTTCGTGGCCTCTTCTGTTAATTTAATATGCCGAAATGTATTACTGCTTCTCAGTCACGAACGCTATTTTTGCGATTCCCGAATGTTGCACGGTTGCCATGACTTCGGCGACTTTTGAATAAACGACATTTTGATCGGCATATAAATGCAAACCGATTTCAGGATTTTTTAGAAGCTCGGCTTTCAACGCCGCTTCCAATGCCGCAAGATCGGCCATAGGCAGCTTATTTAATGTTATGGCTCCTTGCGCATCAATACCGAGCTGTAACGGTTGTTCTTTAATATCCGCGGTGGTTTCGGCGGTTTTCGGCAAGGTCACGTGTACGGATTGCGTGAGTAACGGCGCGGTCACCAATAAAATAATCACCAACACCAGCATTACATCGACGAGCGGCGTAACGTTAATGTCGCTCATTGCTCCGTCGTCTTCGGATTGCGGTTTAAAAGCCATGTCTATTCCTTACCGTTGGCGTTCGCAGGTGTAGCGATATGCTCAAAACTGATAACAAAATTTTCCAAACCGGCACGTTGCTGTTTAACCCGGCGCAAGAAAAAGTTATAAGCCAACACAGCAGGCACGGCAACCGCGATACCGATTGCAGTAGCGACCAAAGCATCGCCGATAGGACCGGCCACCACATTCAGGCTGGTCGAACCGCTGGCAGTAATCTCATGCATCGCGTGCATGATGCCCAGCACCGTACCGAACAGGCCGACGAACGGCGAAGTGCTGCCGATACTGGCGAGCAGGGTCAGGCCGCTTTCCATTCCGTGCTGCTCTTTCTGCATTTGAACAAGTAACGAATGTTCCAGCAGCTCAGCCGGAACGCCGCAATATTTAAGGCTCTTGCCCTCAGACTGCTTACTTTCGTCCATCCATGCAAATCCTTGTTGTGCAATTCGCGCTTGCGGACCTCTGGCAATATCTGCGGGCAAGGCTTTTGCCTGCTCCAGACTAGCGGCCCCCCAAAATGCTTCGTTAAAACGCCGGTTATAATAACTGTTCTTGGTAAATTGCCAGATTTTGAACAAAATCACTGTCCATGTGGCCACCGAAAAGGCCAACAAAGTGTACAAAGTACCGTCGATAATAACAGCGGGCGCAATATGATAGGGCATTCCCATCTCCTTTATTTTAAATGGTTAAAAATGAAATTCATGGCTGCAATCATCAATCTGATTACTCATCCTGTAGCGTCAACGCAAGCCGATTATTGGGTCAATTTAAATTGCAGCGTCTGAACAGCACGCTGCTCAACAGCAACACCGTCTACTGTCTTTTCTTTGAATATCCATTGATTAATGGCTTTCAAGGCAGCATCGTCAAAGACTTCGGCAGGTTCCGCCTCAACCACTACCGCATTTTCAACTGTACCGCTCTTGGTAATGGTAAATTCGATTTTAACCCAGCCCTCGATATGACGACTCGCCGCCCGCGCAGGATATTTCGGAGGAATCCGCTCCAATGGAACGACGCCGGTACTGATTTTCGGCTCATTGCTGACGACAGCAGGAGCGGGGCGAGTGACCGGTTGCGGAGCTGAAACTGAAGGTGTCGGCGCGGCATTAGACGGCACGGGCTTTTCTTCGGCAATAGCTTGCGGTTTTGGCAGCTCCGCCTGCTTGGGAATAACCGGCACTTTTTTCTTGATCGGCTGTTTGACCGGTTGTTTTTTCGGCGGCTCCGGTTTGGGCTGCACCGGTTTCGGTGGCGCAGGCGGCGTAACCGGTGCCGGCTGAACCGGTGCTGAAACCAGCGAGACCTCCATTATCATCAGCGCTGGGGTTTTGGGCCGCTCGGTTGGTTTTAACAGCCAAAAACCCGCCCAAATATGTAACAGCAGCACTAAAATCAACAGTAATCCACCGATAAAACGCGGGTTCTCTTCGCCGGTCAAAGCGGTAAATAATGATCGTTTTTTCTGCACTAACGGACTCGCCTCGTCACCCGAAGGTTTTAAATTCCGGTCGGCCAAGCCGCCTTCATGACTGTTAAATAAATACATAAGAAGAATATTACCTTTTAAACATCAATGGTGCGTCTGATATGTGCAGATTCCGGGCAACGCCTTATTTTACTTAGCATGGTCACGATAATGATTGCAGAACTTCAGAAACTCTAAATGGATTGAGGCTGTTTTAACAATTTGACTCGTGCAAATTGCCAGATGATTGGCATGATCGACACAAAAACAATGCCCAAAACGACCTTCTCGAAATTATGTTTGACCCATTCATTCGAACCGAGAAAATAACCTGTCAACGTTATGCTCGTGACCCATAATGTCGCGCCGATGATGCAAAAAATGATGTATTTGAGGTATTTCATGCTGCCGGCACCGGCTACAAAAGGGGCAATCGTGCGGATAATCGGAATAAAGCGGGCAATAATAACAGCTTTCCCGCCGTGTTTTCCGTAGAACGCTTCGGTTTGGGTAATATATTCCCGTTTAAAAAACAGAATTTGTTTCCGGGATTTGACGAAACTGCCAAAATGTTTCCCGACGAAATGATTGACATTGTCGCCCAATAAAGCCGCGCCGATGAGCAACGGAATGATGATTTGAATATCCAACTTTCCGGTCGACGACGCCAATAGGCCCACCGCAAAAAGCAATGAATCGCCGGGCAGCAGCGGCATAACGATTAGCCCCGTTTCGACAAAAATGATCGTCGCTATAAACACATAAGTGAACGTCTCGTAATGCACCAGAAAATCTTGTAGCGTCGACAAAGGGTCTTTAAGCAAGTGCAATAAAAAGTAAATAATTTCCATAAATGTAATCCTTATATCGTTGAAAATGTGTAAGCATAAAGTACGCGTCATGCCTTGGCGATTATTATTATCAATCGATTTTAAACAGGGTTTAGGGCTTTCCGAATCGCTTGCGTAAAGTTACCAATACCAGTAATAACAACATACCGATCAGCGACTGACTCAATATGACCGTCCATACTGTTTCAGCCATTGGTAAAGGTTTCTCTTGAGGCAGTTGTCGATAATCCAACGGCATGTTTTGCTTGCCCATAATTCGGGGAGCAAAAAACGCCCGCCACCGGTCTTCAAATTCATTGGTCTCCTGAATGTATTCCGCATAACGGGGCGCATCGATACCTGCCAGACGATCAGCCGTCAACACCGCGGCAAGGCCGGGCGAAAGCGCCGACCAACGTTCCATAAACTCGAAATGAGCTTTCCGGATCTCATCGAAACGATACATCAAAGGCCGTACCTTGCTGTCAAGCGCCAGATTCGCAGGCAAACCGGCAATCTCGCGGGACGGCTCTTTCACGGGCGCAATTTCGGGATGCGCCTGGTACCAAACTGACAGCAATTGAGCCTGTTGTTTGGACGTTTGCGCCTGAATACGGCGAATATCGACAATGGCTTCAAGCCGCGAGGGCATCGGCTGCATGTTATTCGCCGCCCAGCTCAAGCCCGCCGGTACCGCAAACGTCGTGACCAGCCACACGCCTAACAAGCCCACAGCCGCCGCACCCGATGAAACGGGCAGCAACAGGAATAGGCCTGCAATCGTCATCCATACAGCGGTGAAGACGCTGACAAAAGCCAGCCAATATGCTGCGGCATAGAATGTGGAACCGGAATCCAGCATAAACGCAAGCAACGATGCCATGATCGCAGGCATCAACACCGCAGCCAGGCGCACCGCAAGCGCGGCAAATACCAAGCGCGCAGGATAGGGCATTTGCGCGCAAACCAAGCGCCAGACGCCCCGTTCCCTGTCTTCCTGCACCAAGCCGTAAGTCAGCGCTATCACAGTCAATGGCAGCAATAACGCAAGTACGCCGGCAAAATCGAGCAAGCCCAGCTCGCGCAGCAACGGATTGAACAGCTGATCGCTGTTGCGGCCGTCGGTATAGCGGCTGCGGGTCGATAGGCGCAGTTCGGAACCGAGCAGGTCCATTTGCCGTACACTTAACGCCAAACCGCCGAGCGCCGGGAGACGCACCGTTGCATTGTCAGGCAACTTGGCTGTATCACCTGCTTTGCCGATACCGGGAGCATCGTGCATTTCCGTCCGCACTTGGTTATTGCCTGATTGATGTTGCGGCTGCAATGCTTTGGCGCGAAACTCGCTGGCGGCAAGTCCCGACCATATTGCGCTACCCGCCAACAGAACAAAGAATGCGGCAATTACCCACAGATTGACCGGATTGCGGATGAAGCGCAGCCCTTCAGCTTGCAACAATCCCATCATGGCTTAAGCCTCTTCGCGGAAAACAGCAGCCACATTAGCGCGGCAACCAGCCAAGCCAGCAAAACCAGCAGATCGATCAGCGCATGATGCAGCGCAAAGCCCACTGAGGGTGGTTCATAACTGAATGCCTTGACGCTACCCCAGTCGGAATCATGGCCTTGAGCACCGCGCTCGGTGCCGTGGCTGCGTTCACGATCCCAGTCATCGGTCAGGCCGATAAAATAATGCCGGTAGTTTTCCGCTGCATCCTCAAAATGTCGCTGATGCGCCAGGTCCATGCCGGACAGCGTCATCGACACCGAGCGCATCGCTATGCTCGGACCGAGTAGCGAGGCGATATGAATAAACCGGCTCTGGCGTTCGAATGCATCTCTCAGTCTATCGAAATGCAGGGCATGAACCCGTTCGGAATAACCGTCATTAAAATTGCGGTTCAATGCGGTATAACCTAGAGGCAAGTCTTCAACCCGCTCCACGCCGTACCGTTTTAGCACTTGAGCCTTGAATGACGCCTCGCGCGCATCATGATCGCCATCGTTACCCAAACCTTGCTGAATGTCGTTTTTGATTGCGGCCCAGAACGCCATAGCGCCGGGCGTCGGCACCATCATTTCTGCGGCGGCAGCGCCTAGGCGCGGGGCAATCAGCACACTGCCAGCCCAGAATGCCAGTAAGGTAAACAAAGCCAGACGGCTGCTTTTGAAATGGATAGACACGGACATCGCCAAAGCCGCGAATATCGCATAATAAATAAAAAAAGCGCCGCTCAATGCGGATAGCCTGAACAGGTCGTCACCGGCAAAATCGAAATTTTGGTACAAAATGATCACAGCGATCAGCATTGCCGGCATCAACACCACGGCAAAAGCCAGTAACAAGCCGGTAAACTTGCCCAGCAACAACTTGGTCGCCGATACTCCCAGGCTATGCAGCATGCGCAAGGTGCCCTGCTCCCGTTCCTGGGTTATCGCATTGAAAGCCAGCGCGATGACCAACAGCGGAAACAGTGCATACAACACAAAACCGGCGCTGGCTTGCCCGAAACGGCTGGCGAGCCCTTGATCGGCCGCCGGACTGAAGCGCGCAACGTTGCGTTTATGCGGTTCCAGCCAGAGCGTCTGGCCGGTATATTGTCTCAATCCGGGATCGATCGATGCCAGCGGCGAATCCGGCTTGAATACGTAAATACCGAAATGCGCCGCCGCATGGGGATTCTTGACGCCTTGCGTATCCCATTGCTCCTTGGCGGTTGCGCCGACCGATTGCTTTTCCAGCTGTACTTGCTGATGTTCGGCAACGGAAGCCAAAAAAAATCCGGTCAATACGGCGAATACCGAAAACGCCAATACTAACAGCCTTCCGTCCCTCAGCACAGACAGCAATTCCTTGTGGACAATCGCAAGAATCAAAGCAAACCCCGTGCGTGCGCCAGATATTTATGCTCAAGCTCATCATGCGCGACGGTATGCGCATCGAACTCTTCAACCAGACGCCCTGCTTTCATGATGCCGATACGGTCGGCGACCTGTTTGGCATTAAACAAATCATGAGTCGCCATCAGCACCGCCATGCCCAGATCGGCTGCCGCTCGTACCCGCTGGGCGAAATCATTAGCCGCACTGGGATCAAGCCCGGAGGTTGGTTCATCCAGCAGCATGACTTTCGCCTGCTTTGCCGAAGCGATGGCCAAACCGACTTTCTGGCGCATACCTTTTGAATAAGTCGAAACGCGCCGGTCGTGGGCATCGGCTTGCAAGCCGGTATTCATCAATAGATCGTGCGCATGTTGGTGGGATAGGCGGATATTGGCCAGCTGGCAGAAAAAGCTCAGGTTTTCCAAGCCGCTCATGTAGTCATAAAGCGCGACATTTTCCGGCAAATATGCCAGCTTGGCGCGAACTACGGCCGGGTTTTGCTCGGGCGACTCGCCATCAATAAAGACATTGCCCTCGGTCGGCCGATTGAAACCCAAAAAAGTGTTGATGGTCGAGGTTTTGCCCGCGCCATTGCCGCCCAACAAGGCGTAGACGCAACCGGCCGGGACCGACAAATCAAGTTCATCAATCGCACGATGGTTTTTATAGTTAACCACCAGTTGCCTGGCTTCTAACAGAGGTTTATTTGTAGACATAATTAGGTTCTAAACAATTCGGCGCTTTGCTAGGGGAGTTTTGTAACTTCTCACTCATATCCGACAAATCCAAAAATCAGTTAAAAAGCTTAAAAAAGTATCACCACGAAGGCACGAAGAAATAAAACTTCATGCTCTTCGTGCCTTCGTGGTGAATAAAAGTTTCACTCTTCAATAGATTTCAATTGATAATCCTGCTGCTGGGTTTTCCAGGAAAGATATATTTTCTGTCCGTCGCTTACCAGGAATGGCTGATCGCCGGACTTGGCCGTTTGGGCAACCGCCTCGGGCTTCGACCAGCTTTTGCCGTCGTCGGCGGATTTGATCAATTTAATCACATTGTTAGTACCGTCGAATTCCTGCCAAACCACATTGACCCGCGAACCTAAAGCCAGTACATGCGGATGACCGGCACCTTCCTTGCCGAAGCTAACAGGGGTGGAAAAATGCCGCCCTGCATCAGTCGAGTAGGCATAAAACAGGCCCTGGTTGGTTGCTGAACCGCTGAACCATACCGCGTGATAAATGCCGGAATCTGAAATCGACAGGCCGGGGCCGTGATGCGGGCAGGCATCGATTTTCCAGTTATCCCGGCCTAAACGATGGGTATCGCCGGGGGTATTCCAGTCGTTGAATTTAACCAACGCGTGATCGCGTATGCCGCCTTCAAAAACATGCCGCCAGGTGATGACCGGCGTATTGTCCGGCGCTATTGCGGTATCCAGGCGGCAGCATTGGCAAGTATGCATCGCGATTCTTTTATTGGGGTAAAAATGTTGGCCGCCATCGTCCGACCAGCTGTAATACAGCGAAGATCCTTCAAATTGTTTGCCGGCTTTTTTGGCTTCTTCAACGTCACGCGCATCCAGCCAGGCGATAAAAATTTCGCCGTTTTTACCGATCGCCATGCTGTCGAAGCGATGGCTGATGATATCCAGATTATCGTTGACGGTCACCGGAGCGGAAAAATGCTCTCCGCCGTCAGTCGAACGGCTAAAGCGGATATGGCCGCTATGCTTGCCTTCCAGCTTCAACGTCCAGGTTAAATAAATATTGCCTTTTGCATCCGGCTTTATTTTCGGGCGATACTCGCCTTTGGCTTCTATTTTTTCAGCGACGGGATTGACCATGACCGGCTCGGAAAAACTTAGCCCTTTATCTTCCGATGATTGCACATAAACGTGATCATTGCTTGTCCAGGTAATCCATAGCACACCCTTATTATCAAAAGCAGCGCTTACCGTTTCTGCACATTGGTTTGACGGCAATGCATTGGCATCAGCGCAAGCGCCTTTTGCTTCTGCCGCATGATGGGAATGTTGCTGATTGGCATCGTCTGCAGCTTTTACCATCGCGTCATTTGCACAACCGGATAGTGCCAGCGTTACCAAAAACAGAAAAAAGGTTAGCGATTTCATGGATTTCATCCGAGTTAAAGAGTCGAGCCGAATTATTAAAGAATAGCGGAGCAAGTATTTTCCCGCCCTTTGCACATAAAGCCGGGATTATTAGAGCCCGGCTTTATGTTGCCATTTTAAATACAATTAGATTATCAATAATTATATTTCAACTCAGCAAAGTAAGTGCGAGATGGGAAAGGATGAAATAACCAGTACTCGTAGTTGTTGACGTTATCAATACCCGCAGAAGCGCTGATTTGTTTGGTAAATTGATATTTAGCCTTTAAATCCACTACGTAATAAGAGGTACCGCCCGATCCGTAAGTCCCTAGATTGACGTCACTGTTATTCAACTGACCACTCTGCAAACCACTGTAACGAGCGCTTATCGAGGTAATCAGTTTGTCAGTCGGTCGATAGGAAATTGTTGCGCTGGCTCGCCATTCAGGCACCCTGGGTTGACGCATGCCCACTGAAGGCTGATTGGCGTTGGGGTTGGCTGCCGTAGGACCGGCCGCAGACGCGGCGGCATCGGCGATAGCGTTCTCGGTAATTCTGGAATCAGTCCACGTGGCGTTACCGGAAAGATCAAGGCCTTTTATGCCGACATCACTGGCTTCGCCCGCAACTTCGACACCGTAGCTTTGAATTTCACCGACATTTGAAGGCGTGCTGGCAACAGCGCCGTTGGCCAGAAAAGTTTGCTGGGTAAAAATGGCATCTTTTACGCGCTCCTGAAACAGGCTAAGACGCAATTTGCCTTGATCCAGGAAATATTCTCCCGACAATTCAGAAGACAGCGCTTCTTCGGGCCTGAGGTTGGGGTTGCCGTTAATAATGTTTTGTATCCCTCCCACTGTAGTGGTCGTGGTTTGAAACAACTCGGTCACGGTAGGGAATCGATAAGCCTGGCCGATGGCTAAGCCTGTTTGTACGCGATCCATCGGTTTCCAGGTCAACTTGGCTTTTGGTGAAAATTCCAGGTCATTACGGTCCGACTGGTTGATCGACCTGAGTGTGGTGCCCACTGTCGCCGCATTATAGCCGTCGAATGCGTGCCAGTTTTCCAGGCGTCCGCCCAGCGTGAAATTCCATTTTTTATCGAAGTCCCAGGCGTCTTGCAGCCAATAGCCTTCGGTCTGGGTTTTGCCTTGCGAATTGGAAAAAATAGTGCCGCCACTGCTAGTTTGCCAATTGGTGGCGTTATAAACCGGGTTATCCAAATTATATAAATCATGATGGAAACCGAAACTGACCTCATGCGGCCCCATTGCTTTTGGCCGCCATATCCCTTTGGCATCGGCAGTATGCCAGCCGGTTCCGGTCAAGCTGGTGGTTCTGCCGGCACCGTTGCCCGCCGCTTGCGCAGGCGTTTGTGTCGATGTCCGGCTAAGGTCTGTGCCGTATTCGACTACGCTGCCCGCCAAATCCCAATCGAATATTCCGCCGGTGGTGGATTTAATATTCATGCCGTGCGACCAGTGCATTTGTTCCGCCCTGGTTTCCGCGAAACTGGGGGCATTCGCAGCGCTCAGGTTATATTGCCTGCCGCCGATATTAACGGTACCGCTATTGACTATATTACCGGCGCTGTCACGTAAAAAGCTGTTAAAACCGGCATTATTTTCGTTCTGCCATAATCCCAGCGTATAGGCCGCATGAATGCTCGGAGTGATATCATAGCCGAATTTCCATTTGAAGTTGTCCTGTACCGTGTGATTGAGCGCAGACTCGCCCAGCACCAGCGCATTAACCCCGTATGGATTCAAGTTAGAGACGGCTCCCGTTACTACTCTGTCCGCAGCGGTTGCATTGGCCGTCGACGTAATAGGATTAACGAAGGCTATTGGCTGGCTGTGGCTGTCCAGATGGCTGACATCGAATCGGAATGACAGGTCTTTGTAACGATCGCCGACATTGAAAGAATATTCCTGGCTATCAAATGTCTTTTTCTTGCCGTAGAAACCGTAATCCTGCCAAGTCGACCTGATATCGCCGCCAGCCTCGAATTTTTCCGGCATACGCGTAGTAATATCGATCACGCCGCCCATCGAATTACCCGAATAAGCCGCTGAAAAAGGCCCGTACATCACATCGACCCGCTCAATTTCAGAAGGCGATACCATATTCCAGCGCGGTGAACCGGTGTTGCCGTTGTTATTGCCAAGCAATGAAGACAGCAGAATGCCGTCGGCATAAATCAAACCGCGTGCACTGGCGCCTGTGCCCGATGTACGCCAACCCACCGGCGCATTGGTATCGCCGATATAACGTTTACGCACTTGGATGCTGGGTAGGTATTTAATAGTATCTTCGGCAGTCATCGCATTGATGGTGTCGTCGATTTTTTCGCGCGTAACACTTTCTGTCGTTGTCGGCAGTTTGTATCGTTCCTTGGCGGTAGGCGTTATTTTCTCCGTTATCGTCATTTCCGATAGTTCCGCTTTGGATTTATCGGCTTTCGCTTTTTTACTGACAGCAGGTTTGTCATCGGAAGGAGCGCTATTTTGACTGGTTTCGGCTACGGCCAACGGGGATGTCAGCATCAGCAGGCAGATCATGGCCCGTCTGGGATTAAGCGGGTACGGCGGTTTGAAATGCATCATTTAAAGAGTCCTCCTAAAATTATTATTATTATGTAGTATTTAAACACCGCACATCCTTGTGCGTATTTTTATATAGAGTGTTAATAAACGTTCCAGCCCTTAAAACTTGTAACCCACTTGCATGAAAAATGTGCGTTGCGGCAAGGGATGGTTGAAAAACGCTTGGTAGTCGTTGATATTGTCTATCCCGGCTGACACGTGACCTTTTTTATCGTTGAAATGGTAAGTGGTTTTCAAATCCACATAAACTGATTCGGTAAAGGCTGCGTAATAGGGCAATTGTAAATCTTTGTTGTCCAATTGTGAAAACATCCGGCCTTGATAACGGGTACCCACCGAAAAATCCCAATCCTTGCCATAGTGGTAAGTCGTCAGCAGGTTAGCCCGATAATCCGGCAATAATGGAAAGTCTTTGCCGACAAAGTTGCGGTCGTTGTCGTTTTTCAGGATTTTCGAGTCCAAGATTGTGGTATCCAGTTTTACATCAAAATTGGAGTCGAAAATCTGGTTTTGATTGATCGTAAAATCGATACCGTTAATCTCAACTTCGCCGATATTGGAAACGGCGCTGGTATAGTTTCCCGCCGGTGTTTTGCCAAGCGCCGAGTTTGAGATAAACGAGCTGTAAATGGCATTGCGGACATTTTCGTGGAACAAGTTCAATCGAATATAACCGTTATCGAAATCATATTCGCCTAACAGGTTGTGATGCGTACCGTCTTCCGGTTTCAAGGAAGCGTTTCCGAGACTTGAGCTTCCGGTCAGGCTGTTCGAGTTGTCGAACAATTCGCCGGCCAGTGGAAAGCGGTAAGCCTTGGCGACAGAGTAACGGAATTTCCAGCGACCCGGTTCGAAACCCAATGAAAATTTGGGCGAGAAGGCCGAGGCTTGACGGTCTGCCGGGGCATTGTTTGACGTAGCGGTTATAACGTTGTTACCGTTAAGTGTGTTAGCCGTGTATACGCCATCCGACATATTCCAACGTTCCAGGCGGGTGCCGACGGTGGCGTCCCAAGACGGCAGGAAGCGCCAGGATAATTGACCGAAAAGTCCGTGCGTATCGGTTGCGCCACCGCTTTTCAGCGATACATTGGTTTGTTGGGCAGTAAGATAATTGTTCGATCCGTATTGGGTGGTGAACAACTTTGAATGCTGGTACTCGTAGCCGGTAGCGAATGATAAATCCTTGCGCCCCAGAAATTCCTGATTATCGAATTTCGTCGAAATATTAACCCAGCCCATGCTGTCGACATCGGTAACCTGGCCCTGATTCCTGTTGTTCGGATCGTTGGGATTTAGGGTTGATGCAATGGTTCGGTCGTGGAGCACATCGAAATAACTGATATTGGTATTGGTATTCCAGTTGCCGAACAGGTTGCCTTTTAATCCGCCTCCCAAGGTCAATGTTTGCCTGTTTTGCTGGCTTGTTCCGAAATTGTTGGCGGCGGGAACGACCTGTAAGCCGTTAAAGTTATAGGTTGTGTTGCTAGAAGTGCCATATATTGGAGCGCCTGCGGCATTGGTCAGATAGGTTTGGCCGGTGCTGGTTACATCCAGGTTTTCGAAAGCGGCGGTAAATAAAGCGTCCAGTTTCGAATTGATCGCATAACCTCCTTTCCATTTGTACAGGTCATCCACCGACTGCGTCACGCCGCTATCGCCATAGGAAATACGCGGTTGCCCGGCGTAGCCGCCTTGGTTCGCTTGAGTGCCGATGGCTTTGGGATTTTGTTCCAGATAAGCGCCGTTGACCCGGGTTAAATTATTACCGGCTGCAAGTAATGGCCCGCCGTTTGCTCCGGCTGAATTCGAAGAACCGTAAGTCGTCATCGGTTGGCCTTCGTTCTCCAGATGGTTGTAGGAGAAATAGGTGCTGAGATCGCCGAACTTGTCGCCGTAAGAACCGAAGGTTTTAAAGCCTTGCAGGTTTTGGTTGGTGCCTTGGTAAGAATACGGTTGCAGCATATAGGTCGCTTCGGTGTAAACCTCGCGCTTTTGCGGCATCAAAGTATTGAAATTCATCACGCCGCCCATCGCATTGCCGCTGTATTCCGCTGAAAAAGGACCGGAAAGCACGTCGACCGACTTGATTTCACCGGGACCGATCAAGCCCCAGCGCGGCGAACCGTTAAAGGTATATTGCAATGAGTTCCAGATCGGCATGCCGTCCATGAATACCATGACCCGGCCCCCTTGATAAGGATTGGAACCACGCATGCCGACCGGTGCATTAGGATCGCCGATATAACGTTGACGGACAAAAACGCCGGATTCGTATTTAACCGAATCGGAGGTGGTAACGGCATTGGTTTTTTCAATATCTTTTTTGGTGACCTTGACGCCAGGCGTTGCAAAATCGGTTTTTGAAGGCGTTTCAGGCCTGCCGTCTTCGGACTCGCCTGTCACTATAATATCGGACAATACCATCGACGAAGCGTTCTGCTTCTCTGCTTTGCTCTGGGTTTGGTTAGCGTGTTGTTGCTTATCCGTTTTTTTAACCTTTACCGGTTCGGCAGCAATCCCACTGCCTAAATAACTCACGCCCAGCAAGAATAGATACTTTTTCATTGTTTTAATTTTTATAGTCATAGTAGATCTACTCATACAAGGCAGATTACATGCCAAGCTACCAAGTCCATGGCAATGCCGACTATCAAGACCAATCCACTTAACTTTTTTAATTTATCGTAATCAATTACTTACTCTTTTTTACAAATCGATTTTGCTTATTATTATTTTGCTGGGTCCGGCCAGTGTAGGCGATAAGCTTTTATCGAGAGCTATGTTTTCAATAAAAGTGAGCCATATGACTTATTTTTATTACGTTAAATAACGCAGTTTAATTAGATAATAAACTTAATTAGCTACTGCCCTGACTTCGTTTCAAAGGCATGGCGTTATTTAAGCAGTTTGCTTATGCCCGAAATTGCTTGGCTCGACTTGAAGTAACCACGTCTAACGCGGCAAGAACGCTAACAAAAGAATTTCAAAATCGGTTAAAATGAAAAATTCTGACAATAATCCTGCAATGGGTTGATAGCATTCATGCATACAAAATATAACACTGATGACTTGAGAATTTGTGGGACTAAAGAAGTCATTGCACCTGTTCAAGTTCATACCGAAATGCCGATTAGCGAAGCTGCGGCGCAGACGACGGCATTGGCCCGCCAAGACATACATAAAGTACTGACCGGCCTGGATGATCGATTGGTCGTGGTCGTGGGACCTTGCTCCATTCATGACCCGATAGCTGCGCATGAATATGCCCGTCTTCTGAAAGTGGTTAAAGATGAGTTAGCCGATGACCTTGTGATCGTAATGCGGGTTTATTTTGAAAAACCGCGCACTACGGTCGGTTGGAAAGGCCTGATTAACGACCCTGACCTGGATTCCAGTTTTAATATCAACAAAGGTTTACGCATCGCCAGACGTTTGTTGCTGGATGTGAATGAAGCGGGCGTTCCAGCTGCTACCGAGTACCTGGATTTAATCACGCCGCAATATGTTTCCGACTTGATCGCCTGGGGCGCAATTGGCGCCAGAACCACGGAAAGCCAGGGACATCGCGAATTGGCTTCGGGCGTATCCTGCCCTATCGGTTTTAAAAACTCCACCGACGGCACGATCAAAATCGCCATCGACGCGATAGGCGCGGCGATGAGCCCCCATCACTTTATCTCGTTGAACAAAGCCGGTCATTCGGCTATTTTTTCAACCACCGGCAATGAAGATGTGCATATCATTTTAAGAGGCGGCAATGATCGCCCTAATTATGATGCAGTCAGCGTGGAGCAGGTCGCCGAAGGCTTGGCAAAAGCCGAGCTAAAGCCGAATATCATGATTGATTTCAGTCATGCCAATAGTTTGAAACAATGCCAGCGGCAATTGATAGTCGGCGATGATGTTGCCGGACAAATCGCCAGCGGTGATCATCGGATTATGGGTGTGATGATAGAAAGCCATCTTAAGGCAGGCAGTCAAAAAGTCATCGACGGACAACCGTTAGTTTACGGCCAAAGCATTACCGATGCCTGTTTGTCCTGGGACGATACTGTGCCGCTATTGAAAGAGCTGGCGTTAGCGGTGCAAAAACGCAGAACGGTAGACACCAGCCGGAGTTTAAGTAGATGATGATTCATGTTAACGGCGAAACCCGTGACTGCGCCGAAAACAGCAGGGTTGCCGATGTGGTTGCCGAGTTGGGGCTGACCGGCAAAAAAATTGCGATTGAATTGAATAAAGAAATTCTGCCGTTCCAGCAATACGATACCCAAGTATTACAAACCGGGGATCGCCTGGAAATTGTCCATGCTATCGGCGGCGGGCAGGATGATTCTTTCATGCTGGCAGGGGTAAAGTATCATTCAAGATTATTGGTTGGCACAGGCAAATATAAGGACATGGAAGAAACCCGGCTGGCTATTGAAGCCAGCGGCGCACAAATTGTGACCGTGGCGATTCGCCGTACCAATATCGGCCAGAATCCCGGCGAGCCTAATTTACTGGATGTCATCTCGCCGGATAAATACACCATTCTGCCTAATACCGCCGGTTGTTATACTGCAGAAGATGCAGTAAGAACCTGCCGTCTGGGCCGGGAATTGCTCGGCGGACACAAACTGGTCAAGCTGGAAGTATTGGCCGATCAGCTTACCTTGTTTCCCGATGTCGCGGAAACCTATATAGCCGCGGAACTGCTGGTTAAAGACGGTTTTGATGTGATGGTCTACACCAATGACGACCCGATTGCCGCCAAACGGCTGGAAGATATCGGTTGCGTGGCGGTCATGCCGCTGGCCGCGCCGATCGGTTCCGGCCTGGGCGTGCGTAATCCCTATAATATTCTGACCATTGTTGAAAATGCCAATGTGCCCATTCTGGTCGATGCCGGTGTCGGTACCGCCTCTGATGCCGCCATTGCGATGGAGCTGGGTTGCGACGGGGTATTGATGAATACCGCGATTGCCGCCGCTAAAAATCCGATATTGATGGCCTCGGCCATGCGTAAAGGTATCGAAGCCGGCAGGGAAGCATTTTTAGCGGGACGTATGCCGCGCAGGCGCTTTGCTTCCGCGTCATCGCCAATAGACGGTTTGTTTTTTTAATTTTGTAGGGCGTCGGCCGGGCGTCCTTTATGTCTCTTAATTACCATGCTCTCTCCAGAACAAACTCCCGCGCATAGAATCCGTAGCTTTATTCGTCGACAAGGACGCATTACCCAAGGCCAGCAATTGGCTTTGGAGTGTCATTGGGAAAAATATTGTCTCGACCCTGATGCCGACTATGATTTCAACCAGATATTCGGCCGTGCAGCGCCGTTGATTGTTGAAATAGGTTTCGGCACCGGTGACAGTCTGGCGAAAATGGCGGAAGCCAATCCTGATAATGATTACATCGGTATTGAAGTGCATAAGCCGGGTGTCGGCCATTTAATGCTGCTACTGGATCAACAAGGCCTGACCAACGTCAGAATCTATTGCCACGATGCGATGGATATTATTGAACACAAGATTGCCGACAATAGCCTGACCGGCGTGCATTTGTTCTTTCCCGATCCGTGGCCTAAAAAAAAGCATCATAAACGTCGTATTGTCCGCCCCAGTTTTGTTGAGCTATTAACCAAAAAATTGAAGCCGGGCGGTTATTTTCATGCCGCGACGGATTGGCAAAATTACGCGGAACACATGCTGAAAATATTGTCGGTAGGTACGGGTATCACTAATACCAGCCCTAGCGGCGACTATTGCGAACGCCCCGAGTACCGTCCGCTAACAAGATTCGAGCAGCGCGGTCTACGCTTAGGACACGGTGTTTGGGATTTGATTTTTAGAAAGACGTAGGATGGGTAGAGGCGCTAGCCGAAACCCATCATGGTTCTCATCCTACATGTTACGAGTTGTGGACATCCAGCTGCATCGCGTTAATGATGATAGCCAATTCATCACGTTGTCGTTTTAACGGCTCCAATTCCGCTTCAAGACTGATAATGTTTTCAATAATGCTGTCTTTCGATTCGTTGATTTTCCTCAGCATATGCAAACGGCCTTCAATCTGTTTTTTGTGATCCTTAATTTGGTGCATCAAAGGCGTTAAAACGCCGTTACTCCACGTTGTCGCATCGGCATGCGCCTGCCTGAGTATATTTCTGGCTTTGGCAATCAGCGTACTGTAAAGCTTGTTGATGACAATGCTTTGTTCCGACATCGTGGTTTTTGCGCTGGCACGAAATGCTTCGCCTTCATCAAAAATCTGTTCCAGCTCGATCTGATATTGTTTGATCGAAAACAACTGCGGTTCGATTTCCTTAAAACCGTATTCATCTTTAAATTTTTTGTGTATCGCCTTTACCAAGCGCCGGGTTTCATTGGTAATATCGACGGAGTCTTGCAGCAGATCACGCAACTCATCGAACAATTTACGGATGTTTTGCTTCATGCCGTAAGTTGTCAGGCTCTTTGCCATGTCATGTTTGGTGGTTTTGATGATGCTATCAATTTTTTCTTTGGCGAATGAATCAATCAGCATCTGGGCTTGAACGGCAAAAACCCGGCGGCTGGCCTGAAAGTTTTCGACATTGGTCATATAAAGATTTTGTCTATCCCTCGTCTCGGCCATCAATTTGCCGGTCATGTCCTGGTTTTGAAAATCGATTTTTTTGAATTCCTCAAGCTGTGCAACAGCATTCGCCAACGAAGCGCCTGTTAGGTTGGACGACTCATTAACCAGAAAGCCGATATCACGAGTAATGGTGCCGAGTAGAATATTTTTACGCTGTTTTAAGATGTCATCAGCAAGATAGCTTTCCAAGGCGGCCAGACGGCTTTTCTCAAGTAAAGGTCCATCGGCTTTAACCTTGGCAAGCAGAGCTTGTTTGGCTGACACCGGAAAAATCACGCTCTCCTTTACTTTTAAAGTAATCGCCGACGTTTTTATTTGTGAGCGAATGGAATCGTCATAGCCGTTTTCGTCGACAAGATCATCCCACATCGCATCGATTTTATTCATCACTACAGCCAAGCCCTGTCTGCTGCCGCCACGACTATGACAAACATGATTGTGCCACATTTCCAGGTCGCTTTTGGTAACGCCGGTATCGGCGGCAAGCACAAAAATAATGGCCTGAGCATTGGGTAGCATGCTTAAGGTGAGTTCGGGCTCGGTTCCTAGAGCGTTTAAGCCGGGCGTATCCAAAATCGATAAGCCTTCTTTTAATAACGGATGGGGAAAGCTGATCAAGGCATGACGCCAGCAGGGGATTTCAACTTTTTCAGGATTGATAATGCCCTGCTCTGCCGCTTCACGCTCATTCCACAAGCCCAACTTGTCGGCAATGTTTCGATCAACATGCTTGGTAGCGACCAATTCCTTAAACGCTTCCTGCATTTGCGTCGGCGAATCGAAATCAAGATCAATTTGAGTCCAACGATCCGGATTTTTTTTAAACTCAGCCAGTGAAATGTCTTCAAGACGACTTTCGATATTCAGCAAACGGATATAATTGCCGCCTTTTTCATCATAAAAAAGTTCGGTCGGCGACATCGTGGTGCGCCCCGGTGAAGACGGGAGTAGCCTGACGCCTGTTTCAGCAAAAAACAGCGCATTGATCAGTTCGGTTTTACCGCGGGAAAATTCAGCAACAAAAGCCAAGGTGATTTTGTCTGATTGCAGGCCATTAAGGATATTTAAAATGGTATCAGTACTGTGAGGATCGTTCATACCATAGCGGCTGCGCCATTGGTGATACATTTCTATAGCCTGAACCAATTTTGCACGCCATACCGAATAGTCGTGCATTTGTTCTTTAAATTCCATAATCCTCATGGTGCGCCTTTTGTTGCTAACATGATTTTATAAGTTAGTCGAAATTATCGGTTTGTACTCCTGCATAACGCCATGGATAGCGTCTAATCGATTGATGCAGGAGTCATTACCGAGGAGCGAATCTGCCCATGCAGTCGCCGGATGACGATAATTTTTTGGGTAATTGTAGTCTATATATTAAGAACTGTTAGCTTAAGGTGTTTATCTAACCAAGCTTGAGTGTTTTTAAATACCGTAACGCTGCTGATAGGCTTTTATTTCGTTGAGCAAAGAGCTGTCATGCAACGCTTCTGCGTCAGCATCATCTGTTAAATATTCAATGATATTTGCCAAGGTAATAATTGCAATCACCGGCATTGCAAATTGCTCTTTAACTTCCGAAATAGCGGAAACGTCATTTTGGCCTTTTTCCTGCCTGTCCAGAGCGATTAATACGCCTGCCGGTGTCGCATGCGCATTTTTTATGATGTCGACGGATTCCCTGACCGAAGTACCGGCAGTAATTACATCATCAAGAATAAGTACCGAGCCCTGTAGCGGAGCTCCTACCAAACTGCCGCCCTCGCCATGATCTTTTGCTTCTTTGCGGTTGAACGCGAACGGAATATCTTCACCGGTTAAGCGGGCATACGCAATTGATGTAGCGCTTACCAGTGGGATACCTTTATACGCAGGACCATAAAGAATATCCGGTTTAAGTTCGGATTGAATCAATGCCTGTGCATAGAACTGACCCAGTTTACCCAACTGGGCGCCGGTATTGAATAAACCGGTGTTGAAAAAATAAGGACTGATGCGGCCTGATTTCAACTGGAATTCGCCGAATTTGAGAACGCCGCAATTTAGTGCATAGGAAATAAAGTCTTTTTGATAATCAAGCATGATGAATTATGAATAGTATGTTTGCAGGGATTAAGGAATGAAGTTCTCTAAAATATTATCCAGAAAATTCCAGCCTTGTTCTGAACAATAATAGTGATTGTTTTGCCGGATAAGCAAATTTTGTTTCACACAAGCGGATAGCGCGGGCTCCAGCGTAGTAGGAGCAAGACCTGTTGCTGCCTGGTAAGCATCCAGGCTAAAACCCTGCTTCAGGCGTAAATGATTCATGATAAATTCCAACGGCAACTCCGCTACAGCAATAACGTCGGCTCCACCGTTTTGATGCGTGTTGGTTAAATATTGTTCCGGTTTTTTGGGCTTAAAACTGCGAATAATAGAGTGCGGCAAAGTTTGGCTGATTTTCCCGTGAGCGCCCGCACCTATGCCCAAATAATCGCCAAACCGCCAATAATTTACATTATGCCGGCATTGCAGGCCTTGTTTACTATAGGCCGAGACCTCATATTGCTGATAACCGTGATCTGCCAATATTTGCTGACACTGTTTTTGCGTACTGAAGATTGTTTCATCATCGGGCAATTTGGGCGGAAATTTATGAAACCAAGTGTTAGGCTCCAACGTTAGCTGGTAAAAGGAAATATGAGTAGGCTTGAGGCTTATCGCCGTTTCTATGTCTATTCTACTGTTTTCAGGATTTGCGCCCGGCAAACCGAACATCAAATCCAGGTTGAAATTGTCGAAACCTGACTGGTGGGCAATCTCGGCGGCATGAATGGCCTCTTGCGCCGAATGAACCCGACCCAGTTTTTTTAACAAGAGGTCGTTAAAGCTTTGTATGCCAATCGATAAGCGATTGATGCCAAGCGCCCTGAACTCAGCAAATTTATGGCTTTCAAAAGTGCCTGGATTGGCTTCGAGAGTAATTTCCACCCCCTCTTCAAGCTTCAGCTGCTGTTCTATACCGCGTAGCAACCGATTAATCGCTTCAGGCGAAAACAAGCTGGGCGTACCGCCACCGATAAAAATGCTGCTTATCGGCCTGGTGATATTAAAGCGTTGTATGTCGAAGGCTAAATCATCGAGCAATGCAGCTATATAGGCCGATTCAGGCAGTTCGGCTTTAACGGCGTGTGAATTAAAATCGCAATAAGGACATTTTTTAATACACCAGGGAATATGAATATAGAGACTAAGCGGCGGCAAGAGATTTTTTGCTATATAGTTTAAGATAGCTTTCAGTTTAACACGTGGACCGCTGATGAATAAGACTCCATGTCGATTTCAAATCACCATGGAACTTTAAGTAGAGCTTAACTTTGCTTGATTACGCTTATACTTTTTTGTTGATAATTAACTACGATTTAAAGCGAGAACATATGCGACTGTTACTGGTTGAAGACGATGAAATATTAGGCGATGGACTGGTCGAGGGTTTAAAAATGGAAGGGTATGCGGTTGACTGGCTAACCAACGGTAAGCTTGCCGACGAGGCTCTAAAAATCAATTGCTACGAGCTGATCGTGCTGGACCTGAACTTGCCGGACATGGAAGGCCTGGATATCCTGAAAGCGTTAAGAGGACGTAAAGATGAAACGCCGGTGATGGTCTTGACCGCCAAGGATACCGTTCCGGATCGCGTCATGGGTTTGGATAGCGGTGCCGATGATTTTGTAATTAAACCGTTTGAACTGGACGAAGTGTGCGCCCGGTTACGAGCATTGGCTAGAAGAAACGAAGGACGCAGCGCTCCCAATATTGAATATAAAGGCATTATTCTGGACCCGGCCTCGCATCAAGTGACCTGGAACGATGAAAAGGTTGATTTGTCGCAAAAAGAATTTGAAATACTGAGTTTTTTAATGAGTAATATCGGCCGGGTTATTTCCCGCGCCCGACTTGAAGAAAGCATGTACTCATGGGATTCGGATGTAGAAAGCAATACCGTCGAGGTTCATATACACCATCTTAGAAAAAAGCTCGAACCGTCCATTATCCGCACCGTCAGGGGTGTGGGTTATATTATTGATGAAGATTAATGAATTATTCGCTACGCCAACTGTTATTGTTTAGCCTGCTTTCCGCATCCATGTTGATCTGGGGAGTGACGGCTTATATGAGCTATAAAGTCACCCGGGACGAAGTTGCCAGCCTGTTTGATGCGGAATTGGCGCAATCGGCAAAAGTACTGCATGTATTTGTCGAAAGCCTGGTGCGGGAAGGCTCGTTATCCAAGCATTGGGCGCAAACGCAGACTGACGAACGCTTACATCCTTACACCGGGCGTAAAAATAAAAGCGCCTTTCAGCTCTGGGCTAAAGGGGACAGCTTATTACTGCGTTCGGAAAACTCACCTGAGTTTGCGGTACACGGATTCAGCAAAAAAAATATTGATGACCAATTATGGGATGTCTTTGACGGGCTTCTGGAAGCCAATGCTTTAGGTCATAAATATGAACGAAAAGTCGCTTTCCAATTGTGGTCCAAGAACGACGGCTTATTGCTGCGTTCGGAAAGCGCGCCGACATTTGCCTTTTCCTCGGCAGCTAACGGCTTCAGTGAAACCAATATCGATGAACATGTGTGGCATGTGTTCAGTATTTCCAGCTCAAATGGCGAATATATTATTCATGTCGGCCAAAAAGAAGAAATTCGCGCCGAATTAACCGATGAAATATCGGCGCAACTGGTTATGCAATTTCTGGTCGGCTTGCCGATTTTAGGCATCGTGATCTGGATTATTGTCGGGCATGCGTTAAAACCGCTTAATCGATTGGAAATAGCCTTGTCCAGACGGGAAGCCAGCTTTCTTAAGCCGCTATCCAGTAAAAAGCTTCCTAAAGAAATCATCCCCGTGGTCAATGAAATCAACAACCTGTTCGCCCAGCTTGAACAGGCCTTTGAACACGAGCGCCGATTTACCGCCGATGCTTCGCACGAATTAAGAACACCGTTGGCAGGCTTACTGACCCAGGCTCAGGTTGCGATGCGCACCGGCGATGAATCGGTTCGCCATCAGGCGCTCAAACGAATTGAGCAAGCCGTTAACCGCATGACTTATATGGTGCAGCAATTATTGACCTTCTCGCGTATCGAATCCGGCACTGAGTATTTAGCCAAAGAAACGACAGTGCTCAATCGTGAAGTGATGCGAATTATTGCGGAGCTGGATCCGGAGGCCCATAAAAAACGGATTCATATGGAATACGATGAAGCTAATGCGGTCCCCATCGTGGCAAACACCCTGCTGATCAATATTTTGGTCAGGAACATTATCGACAACGCGATCAAATATACACCGGCTCAAGGAATCGTAAGAATTAGCCTGACAGGAACCGAACATCAATTAAAGCTATGCATTGAAGACTCCGGGCCGGGCATAGCACCCGATCAATATGAAAACTCGCTAAAACGATTTCATCGTTGTGTTGAAACCGCCAATAAAGTACAGGGTACCGGCTTGGGATTTTCAATCGTGCAACGCATTGCAACGATACATGATGCCGAGCTTGTCCTGGACGAATCCGAATTCGGCGGCTTGAAAGTGACGGTTATATTTACCTTACCGGCCAGGGCTGTAATTAAAAAAAATGTTGGCAAGTTAAGTTTTTTTACTATCAAGAAAAGCGCTTGAACCTAGAAAATTGCGTAATCCACGAAAGCCACAAAAAGCACGAAAATATTCTAAAAAATGCCGGACGGTAGTTCGTCACCCCAAGAATGGATGACTTAAACAATTAATGTACTCGCTTATTTCGTGTCTTTCGCGCTTTTCGTGCACAATCCGTAACGCAATATCAGTTAATAAATAACCAGATCATCCGGCTCCTCAATAACCGGATTAACCAGAGTCCCTATACTTTCAATTTCAATCCGGGCGGTTTGCCCCGGCAACATATACCCGCGCGGTTTCATTTTTACGCCGACCCCGCCCGGCGTACCGGTGCTGATCACATCGCCGGGCTCCAGCGTCATCGCTTGCGATAAATAGGCGATCATTTCATAGCAGTTAAAAATCATGTGTCGGGTATTGGAGTTTTGCCGTAACTCGTCATCAATCCAGGTTTTAAGATTCAGGTTATGCGGATCGCTGATTTCATCGGCAGTAACGATCCACGGCCCCAGCGGACCATGGGTATCGAATGATTTACCCAGCGTGAAGGTCGGCGAACGGAACTGCCAGTCCCGTACCGAAACATCATTGGCAATGGTAAATCCGGCAATGACTTGATGAGCCTTATCGACAGGCACATGACGGCAGCGGGTGCCGATAACAAACGCCAGCTCGCCTTCATAATCCAGCTTGTCGGAGACTTTAGGCCGGTGTATCGCATCGCCAGGCCCGATCACGCAGGTGCCTTGCTTGGTAAAAAAGCTGGGATATTCCGGCTTGTCCAGTCCGGTTTCTTCAATATGGTCGTTATAGTTCAGGCTGACGCCTAAATATTTGCCGGGTCTTGGCACCGGCGCCAGCAACTTGACCTGATCCAGAGCGATACGATCGTTGCCGCTGTCGATTTGCCGCTGCATCACATCCAGCACCCCGGAACCTGCACTCAGAAATTCGAGCATGGTTGCCGGGATTCTAGTATTATTTTTGCCGTCAACGACAAAGCCATCAACGACTGCGCCTACACGGGTTTCGTGATTATGAGTAAAAGTTACCAGTTTCATCAGCTAAGCTTATCCGTAGAATTTCAAGTAAAGCTATTATAAACGCAAGCGTAAACCCAAGAGCTTGTGCAAAAAAAAAGATATAATTAATAATTTTTTAAATCAAGAGGATCATAAAATGAACGAAAACTGGATTGCTCCCTCCATCCTGTCAGCCAATTTCGCCAAATTAGGCGAAGAAGTTGATAATGTTTTAAAAGCGGGCGCCGATGTTGTGCATTTTGATGTGATGGATAACCATTTCGTGCCCAACCTGACCATCGGGCCTTTGGTTTGCGAAGCGCTGAGAAAACACGGCGTTACCGCACCGATTGATGTGCATTTAATGGTTGAACCTGTCGATCGTCTTATTCCTGACTTTGCCAAAGCAGGCGCCAGTATTATTACTTTCCATCCCGAAGCCTCCATCCATATCGACCGCACCCTGCAATTGATTAAAGATTCCGGCTGCAAGGCCGGACTGGTATTTAACCCGGGCACACCGTTGCATTACCTGGATTATGTGATGGATAAACTGGATATGATTTTGTTGATGTCGGTTAACCCCGGCTTTGGCGGCCAGTCCTTTATTCCTTCATCGCTGGGTAAATTACGCGAAGTCAGGAAAAGAATCGACGACAGCGGCTTGAATATTCGTCTGGAAATCGACGGCGGCGTTAAAGTCGATAATATCCGTGAAATTAAAGCGGCCGGCGCCGATACTTTCGTGGCGGGTTCAGCGATTTTCAACCAACCGGATTATAAAACGGTAATTGACGAAATGCGTGCCGAATTGGCTAAAGCCGTTTAAAGGCTAACAATACGACGTAAGGCGGTTTCGCACCGGTAATTGCAGGCGGCGAACCCACCCTACGCGTTCATTCTTTAGTGTTATAAAAAATGGCTAACAAAAGAGCTACAAAAATGAAAACAACGCTTTATCCAATCGAAGAGTTCCACAAGCCATGCAATTTATTAACACTAAAACAAAAACTAAAGTTATTGTATTGGCGATACAAGAGTTAATTAATAAAAATAAAGTTGCAGAGCTAAAATTTTATAGAGGTAAGGTCAATCTCAATTTTGACCTTGATTCGCTTAGAAAGCGCAATACTCATCCTGATGATAGCTCTTTATTTTAAAATCGGCCTCACTTGCCGAACTCTATACAGCTGAATAACAAACATGACCCCAGAACAATTCAATCACTATGCCCGGCAGGGCTACAACCGCATCCCGATTTGCCGCGAAGTGCTGGCCGATTTGGATACGCCGTTAAGCGCTTACCTGAAACTGGCGGATGGCGCTTATTCCTATTTGTTTGAATCGGTACACGGAGGCGAGCAGTGGGGGCGTTATTCGATCATCGGCCTGCCTTGTCTTACCATCGTTAAAATTACCGGCAATCAAATCCGCCTGGAACAAAACGGCGAACTGCTGGAAACGCTCACGCACGATAATCCGCTGATCTGGATAGAGCAGTTTAAAGAACGATACAATGTGCCCGACATTGATACCCTGCCCCGTTTTAACGGCGGCTTGGTCGGCTATTTCGGCTATGAAACCATCGGTTATATCGAGCCGAAGTTGCGTGGCAAGAAAAAATCCGATCCGTTGGGTAATCCCGACATACTGCTGATGGTGTCGGAAGAAATGCTGGTATTCGATAACCTGTCCGGCAAGATGCTGCTGCTGACTCACGCCAATCCTGAAGAACCTGACGCCTATAACCGTGCAGTGGCACGGGTGAACGATTTGGCCGTCAAACTGCGCGAGCTGCAAGCCAAGCCGAAAAATCATCATGCACCCAAACAGGTAGAGGAATCCGATTTTATCTCGGGCTTTACCCAGCAGGGCTTTGAAGATGCGGTATTGAAAGCCAAAGAATACATCACCGACGGCGACATCATGCAGGTAGTGTTATCGCAACGCATGTCCATCCCGTACACCGCTTCGCCGCTTAACTTATACCGGGCTTTGCGCTGCCTGAATCCTTCTCCGTATATGTTTTACCTGAACCTGGACGATTTCCATATCGTCGGCTCGTCGCCGGAAATCCTGGTCAGGCTGGAAGATAACATGGTCACCGTCCGCCCGATTGCCGGCACCCGTCGGCGCGGTGCAACGCCGGAGCAGGATCTTGAATTGGAAAAAGACCTGCTGGCCGATCCCAAAGAATTGGCCGAGCATCTAATGCTGATAGACTTGGGCCGCAACGATGTCGGCCGGGTCGCGGAAACCGGCACCGTGCAGTTAACCGATAAAATGATTGTCGAACGCTATTCGCATGTGATGCACATCGTCTCCAACGTCACCGGACAGTTGCAGCAAGGCGACAACGCGTTTGATGTGCTGTCGGCAACTTTCCCCGCAGGTACCGTCAGCGGCGCACCCAAAATACGCGCGATGGAAATTATCGACGAACTCGAACCCGTTAAACGCGGCGTTTATGCGGGCGCAGTCGGCTACATAGCTTGGTCTGGCAACCTGGATACTGCAATCGCAATCAGAACCGCCGTCATCAAAGACAATATGTTACATATACAAGCCGGTGCCGGTATCGTTTATGATTCCGTACCTACCAACGAATGGGATGAAACCATGAATAAAGGCCGAGCCATTTTCCGCGCTGTGAGTATGGCCGAAGCAGGCTTGGAAGGGGAACAATCATGAGCGCAGTCAAAGTCGTCATGATCGATAATTACGATTCGTTCACCTACAACCTGGTGCAATATTTGGGCGAATTAGGCGCCGATGTCACCGTCGTGCGTAACGATCAGGTGAGCGTAGAAGACGTAGAAAAACTGGCGCCCGATAAACTGGTGGTTTCTCCCGGCCCCTGTACACCCAAAGAAGCAGGCATATCCGTTGAAGCCATTTTAAAATTTGCCGGAAAAACTCCTATCCTGGGTGTTTGCCTGGGCCATCAAAGCATCGGCTATGCGTTCGGCGGCCATATCATCCACGCCAAAAGCATCATGCACGGTAAAACTTCGCTGGTTTATCATCATAATCAAGGCGTGTTCAAAGGACTGAATAATCCGTTTACCGCCACTCGCTATCATTCGCTGGTCATTGAGCAGGAGAGCATTCCCGACTGTCTGGAAATCACTGCCTGGACACAGGATGAAGCAGGCAAACTCGATGAAATCATGGGCGTAAGGCACAAGCAGCTGGATATTGAGGGCGTGCAATTTCATCCCGAGTCGATCCTGACTGAGCATGGGCATGATATGTTGAGGAATTTTTTGGAGCGGTGACTTTGGTACTTCACCTCCTGATTGAGAGCAACAAACGGTTAATACTGCGTTGATTCCTATGGAGAAACAACAATGCTGAAGCGGATGACCCTCAAAAACCTGACTGTCTTTTCAGAAGCAGACCTTGAATTCGGGCAGCATTTAAATGTGATTATCGGCGAAAACGGTGCAGGTAAGACACATCTACTTAAGATGATTTATTCTGTACTGGCGGTGAGTTCGGAAGAACAGCGTAAGCCGAAGGGACTAATTCCTGCATGGTCATTACCCACTAAATCGTTTTTACAAATACGACTGGCTGATAAACTGGTCAATATCTTTCGCCCAGAATCGCTAGGTCGCCTAGTGAAACGAAAACAAGGACGTGAGCGTTGCGATATTCGCTTAATCTTTGAGCAAACTGAATGGAACATCGCATTCAGTTTTGCCACCAACAGTAAATCCGAGGTCAATATTGAAACGTTGCCGGAAACTTGGATAGATGTGTCCCCAGTGTATCTGCCAACACGTGAATTGCTGACCATATATCCTAACTTCATTCCGGTTTACGAAGGACACTATCTTGAGTTTGAAGAAACGTGGCGGGATACCTGTCTTTTGCTTGGAGCATTAGTACAAAGAGGTCCCAAGGAAAAACGAATCCGCGAATTTCTTGGACCTTTAGAAACAGCAATGGGCGGAACAATAGAACTCGATAAGAACGGACGTTTCTATTTAAAAAATGGTAATGGCCGTATGGAAATGCCCTTGGTTGCCGAGGGCTTGCGAAAATTAGGGATGCTTGCACGACTAATTGCAACAGGGGCGCTACTCGACAAAGGCTACCTGTTCTGGGATGAACCTGAAGCCAATCTCAACCCTATACTTATAAAACAAGTAGCAAAAAGCATTTTGGATTTGTGCGATTCCGGTATTCAAGTTTTTATTGCTACACATAGCCTTTTCTTGCTTCGAGAGCTTGAAATATTGCTATCGGATCCAATACGTAAAAAAGTTAAAACAAAATTCTTCGGGCTTCATCAAACTGAGGATGGCGTTAGAATCGATCAAGGGTCCACAGTAGACGACATAGGCGATATTGCTGCATTGGACGAAGAACTGGCACAATCTGACCGCTTTCTAGCGGTCGACTGATCATGCAGCGTTTTAACGTGGATGGGTTAAATTTTGATTTTCCTGATGATTGGCAGGTCTGCAAATACGATGACTGGTCATTTTATCGGAATCAGTTCTCACGAATGTGGAACGGTATCAAGTCTTTGGATTTACTTGCTCTTGATCCAAATAAAACAGCATGGTTAATCGAGGTTAAAGATTATCGTGTCAATTCCCGCACAAAACCTTCTGATTTGTCAGAAGAAGTCGCGCACAAGGTTTTTGATACATTAGCGGCAATCATTCCAGCAAAAGTCCATGCAACCGATACTGATGAAAAGCAGCTAGTGCTTAATTGCATTAATTCGAATCGTATTCTTCAGATAATTTATTTATAAATATCAATTACTTAATTTGAAAAATAAAACATCTAATTTTTGCAATTAAACACTAGCTCGAGCCGTATCGGTTTCACGGAAGTTAAGAGTAGTCTTACATCTTGAGCAACCGGAGAAACATTCAAAGCTGCGTCCACGCGCGATAAAACCTGCGGATGTGCAACAAAAAATTCGGCAATTGCTAAAACCAGTTGATGCTCATCCACTGGTTGTTGATATGAGATCAATGAAAGACCTTGAGTGGAATGTAAGTTAACGAGTAGCTCCACATAAATA
Source organism: Methylobacter sp. (assembly GCF_036845245.1). Lineage (NCBI taxonomy): Bacteria > Pseudomonadati > Pseudomonadota > Gammaproteobacteria > Methylococcales > Methylococcaceae > Methylobacter > Methylobacter sp. The sequence continues at coordinate 48,402 of NZ_DAIUEH010000013.1, read as the reverse complement.
ATTGTCCTTAATAAGGGCTCATCATCTTCGAACACAGAAAAATTCGTCTCTTTCGGGGTTAACTATTCAGGAGTGCATCATGAACCGTCTCGCTTGGCTATTTCTCAGCGCAGTAGTATTTGCATCGGCCGCCCAGGCAAAACCGTTAACCCCTGAACAGGTGCCTGAACCACTCAAACCCTGGATAGCCTGGGTATTGCAGGATAATATCCCGGAACCCACCTGCCCCTTCATCTACAACAGCTATGAAGAAAAGCGCTGTAGCTGGCCTACGCAAACGCAGCTGGACTTAACGCCCGACAAAGGCGCTTTTTCGATCAGTTGGCTGGTATACCAAGACAGTTGGATCAGCTTGCCGGGCGATAAAAAACATTGGCCGCTCAATGTGACGGTTGATAACAAGGCCGCGCTGGTTATGGATAGAAACGGCACTCCCTCGATTAAACTGGCCGCGGGCTTACAGCACCAAATCAAAGGCGGATTCTTGTGGACTGCGATTCCTGATAACTTAAAGATACCCGACGATAGCGGACTGATTGAGTTACGGATTAACGGAACGGCAATACCGGTTCCGGCCATTAAAGACGGGCAGCTGTGGCTGAAAGCAAGCGAGACCGGCTTAAATAAGCCGGAAAACATCCAAAATAACATGGACATACAGGTATTTCGAAAAATCATCGATGAAGTCCCCGCACAGGTTCTAACCCGGTTGGTGCTGGAAGTCTCCGGCGAGCAGCGCGAGGTAAAATTACCCCGGCCTATTTTGGACGGATTTATCCCGCTGAGCTTGCAAAGCCCATTGCCTGCACGACTGGAACCTGACGGACAGCTATTGATGCAGTTGCGTCCCGGCCACTGGCAGGTCGACATATTGGCAAAAAACAGCAAAGAACTGAATACGCTACCGCTCTCTCCCAAGCCGGAACTTGAGAATGAGAAAATCCAATGGCCGGAATCGGAAATCTGGGTATTCGATGCCCGTCCCCAACTTCGTGTCGTTGAAATCGAACAGCTAAGTGCCGTAGATCCCAACCAAACCAATTTGCCTGACGACTGGAAAGACCTCCCCGCTTATAAAATCAACCAAGGCCAGTCTATGGGTTTTAAAACCATACGCCGGGGCGACCCGGAACCTGAACCCAACCAGCTCAATCTATCCAGAAAACTATGGCTGGATTTCGACGGCGAAGGCTATACCGTCAATGACACGATTACCGGCAAAATGACCAGCGGCTGGCGGCTTAATAACTTGCCGCAAACGCAACTGGGCAAAGTCACTTTAAACGGCAACAACCAATTTATTACCCTGGATAAATCCGGCAAGCAAGGCATTGAAGTCAGAAACGGCACGATAGCGCTGAATGCCGACAGCCGCGCCGTTGGTGCCGTTAGCTCAATCAGCGCGGTAGGCTGGGAACAGGACTTTCATAATGTCAGCGCCGAACTGAACCTGCCGCCGGGCTGGCGCTTGCTGGCGGCAAGTGGCGTGGATAATGTGCCTGACAGCTGGATTTCGCGCTGGACCTTACTGGACTTGTTCCTGGTTTTGATTGCGGCGCTGGCAACAGGCCGGCTTTGGAATCCTTATTGGGGCTTGCTCGCCTTGGTAACGCTGGTGCTAATCTGGCATGAACCGGACTCGCCTCATTTCGTCTGGCTGAATATCCTGGCCGCGACAGCCTTGATCAAAGTATTACCGCAGGGTAAGTTTTTAAAATTCATGAGCTGGTATCGCAATGCCTTCTGGCTCGCGCTCATTATGACAACGTTGCCTTTTATGGTGGAACAGGTGCGCACCGGGCTGTATCCGCAACTTGAAAAACCTTGGCAAGAGGTCAATATGCCGGGCTCTCAATACGGTGACATGGCAGGACAGGTGACGGAAATGAATGCACCGGCACCAGCCTCTGAAGCGATCGGTGAAATGAAAGGAAAGGCATTAAGAAAATCGATGCCATCCGATTCCTCATCGTTTTATAGCTATTCGGACACAGTAAGCGATTTTGACCGCATCGACCCTAAAGCCAAAGTGCAGACCGGTCCCGGCCTACCGCAATGGCAATGGAATAAAATATTGCTATCCTGGAACGGTTCGGTCGATTCAGGGCAACAACTGCATTTATGGTATTTAACGCCGACGCTGACCATGCTGCTCAACTTTATCCGTACAATTTTAGTTGCGACCCTGGCCTTGCTGATGTTCGGCGTTGCGGAAAAATTCAGGCTTAAAGGTTTTCGGTCTTCAACACCGTTACTACTCTGGTTTTTGCTGTTGCCGATGCTGTCCATGCCATCGCAAAAAGTCTATGCCGATATTCCGGATAAAACCGTACTGGACGAGCTGCGTAGCAAGCTGCTGGAAAAACCGCTGCCGCCGGACTGCCTGCCGAGTTGCGCGCAAATTCCGCAGATGAAAATAACGATTTCCGACAAGGAATTGACAATCGCGCTACAGGTTCATGCCCAACAATCCGTGGCCATTCCTTTACCCGCTGAATATGAGCAATGGTTTCCTAATCATGTCGTTGTTGACGGCAAAACAGCAGAGGGACTTTATCGCAATAACAACGGTTTGTGGCTTAACCTGAATGAAGGCGAACATCAGGTTGTGCTGGGTGGAGCTGTCCCCCTATTAAATAAATTCACCCTGCCGTTGCCGTTAAAACCGAATTGGGTAAGCGTTCAAAATACCGGCTGGCAAGTTATCGGCATTCAGGAAAATAGCGAGATAGACGATCAGCTGCAATTTAGCCGCATTAACCGGACCGAACAACAAAGTGAAACCGCGCTGGAGCCCGGTGCACTGCCCGCGTTTGTCAGGATTGAACGCACCTTGCAACTGGGCTTGGACTGGCGGGTGATCACCCGAATCATCCGGGTTTCACTGGCAGATTCCGCCGTGTTTTTGTCCGTTCCTTTGTTACCGGGTGAGTCGGTCACGACGACGGGCATTCGGGTTCAAGAAGGAAAAGCCGAGGTTAATCTACCTGCACAGCAAACCGCATTGCAATGGGAATCTACGCTCGAAAAATCGGAAAAAATCGATGTTGTCGCGACCGAAACCGCGCAATGGATCGAAGTGCTAAAAGCCGATATCAGCCCCATCTGGCATGTTGAAACGGCTGGCATCGCGATGATACACCTGAATAACGACGGGCAATGGCTGCCGGAATGGCATCCTTGGCCGGGCGAAAAAATCAGTCTGCAAATAACAAGACCAGAGGCGGCAGAAGGACAAACGTTAACCATCGACAACAGCCGGTTAAGCATCAAGCCGGGACAACGCAGTCAGGAAGCTGAATTGAATATCAGCCTCAGAAGTTCGCAAGGTTCGCAGCACACGCTAATCCTGCCGGAAAAAGCCGTATTACAATCCGTCGCGATCAATGGGCAGACCCAGCCAATCAGGCAAGAAGGCAGAAAGCTTACCTTGCCGATTAACCCCGGCAAGCAGGAGCTATCAATCGGCTGGCATGAAGCGACCGGCATAGCAAACGTCATGACGACCCCAAAGGTTGACTTGGGACTGGCGAGCGTCAATGCGAACCTGAATATCGGCCTGGGCCAGGATCGCTGGGTATTGTTTGCGCTGGGGCCGAAGCTGGGGCCGGCGGTTTTATTTTGGGGCGTGCTGATTGTTATTTTTATGTTGTCGCCAGGCCTGGGAAAAATCGAGCTTACGCCGTTAAAAGCCCGGCAATGGTTTTTATTATTGATAGGACTTAGCCAGATACCCCTACAATCGGCAGGCATTGTCATTGCTTGGTTGATGGTGTTAGGTTGGCGCAAGGCGCAACAGGCTTCCGGCTTACGCTATTTTAATGCGCTGCAAGTCATCATCGGCGGATTAACCGTAGCATCGCTAGGTATGTTGTTTTTAGCGGTCGAGCAGGGTTTATTGGGCTCACCCAATATGCAGATCATCGGCAACCAGTCTTCAGCCTACAACTTAAACTGGTATCAGGATAGAAGTCCGGCGACTTTACCCATAGCGACACTGATCTCTGTACCGCTGATAGTCTATCGGTTATTGATGCTGGCTTGGTCGCTATGGCTGGCGGTATCATTACTCAACTGGCTCAAATGGGGCTGGGAGTGCTTCTCAAGCAACGGACTATGGCATAGAAATATAGTTGAACGGAAGACGGAAGTTAAAGAAGAAAATCAGAACGCAAACACCGGCAGTTAATAATGCGCTGACCGAAATTTTTTTTAAAACTTTTAATTGCGTTTAACCGGATTCGGATGGGCACATAGAAAAGAAAACCAGTCCGCTTGCTACGCTAAGAAGATAATCCTATACAAGTTTTAGCTGTTAACGCGCATTACTCAAATGATTTATACGGCCGGCTTTACATTTCTTTCACAATAGATAATCTCAAAGCCGACCATGTTCATTGCATACGGCTCATCCGCGTGAGCATGGACGATATGATTTAACAAAAAAACAGCTGATAGGTTATTCCATATTATTTATTCCGTTTCATCATTCAAATCAAAACGCGTAAATTCCCCCTAAAATAAACCGTAGTTATTTACTTACAATTACTTATAAAAAACGCCCCTTGTTTAATGCTTGGCTAACAGGGTTAGTCCAGGTTTTTGCTGTAATTGAATGCGCCGCCTATCGTTGCATAATACCCATGCATTGCGTATGATTTAATTTGGAATTTAGTATTCCAACAGGTCGGCAATAGCTGCCATTTTCTACCTTCCAGTAAGCCGTATCAGATTGTTATTCAGAGATTGCAATTGCCTACTGGATAACATCAGCCAAACAACGGCTGCTTCGTATTAATATAATAATAAAAACCTTGCTTATCAAATGTTTAAAAATATTTTCATAAGTTTCAAAAACCGTATTCTGCTCGGATTTTGCAGTCTCATTATGATGATGGCTGTCATTATTTATGTAAGTTTGCTTCAGTTCTCAACGGTTCAGCGAAATACGGCGGAATTAAACAATACGATTATGCCTTTTGCTGTAGCCGCAGAAAACATGGTAGTTGATGTGATACAAGTCCAGCAGTTCTTAACGGATGTCTCAGCAACTCATGATCCCGAAGGCTACAAGGATGCCGAGGCCGCCGCCGCTGATTTTAAAAAAAGCATGAAGGAAATCCTCGCATTTGAGTCCATCACCGCGTCACAAAAGGAAGAGTTGACCAAGCTTGATGTTGCTTTCGACCAATTTTACGCCCAGGGCAAGCTCATGGCCGCTGCATATATTCATCAGGGGCTTGAAGCGGGCAATACCATCATGGAAGATTTCGATGCTACGTCGCTCAGTTTGGCTGGACTTATGCGAAACTTTAAGAGCGGTGCGATCAATAAACAGCTGCAAACGACCACTGAGCTAAGCAGCGCGACAAAGCACGCATCTCATCTTTTAATTGGGATATCTGTTCTACTGGTAACGCTGAGCCTGGGCATCGCTTTTTACTTAGCCAATTATCTCTACAAACAATTGGGTATAGATCCATTCTATGCAAAAAGCATTGCCAAGGAAATCGCCCACGGTAATTTTAAACGGGATATCAACCTGGACGAAGGCGATAACAGCAGCTTATTGTATGCAATTAAAACCATACAAACGTCGATCAATGCTTTCGTCGCCGCACAAAATGTTATGTCGCAAAAACACGCAGAAGGCTGGATCTGGGAAGAGATGGATGCCACCCGGTTTCCCGGTACTTACGGCAAAATGGCGCGCGATATCAATACACTGGTTAAATCCCATATCGATATAAAAATGCAGGTAGTGAACATTATCTCTCACTATGCCAAAGGGGATTTCAGTCTTGATATGGATCGCTTGCCCGGCGACAAAGCCAAAATTACAGAAGCTGTCGATAACGTTAAAAAGGCCCTTTTTGACGTCAGCAGTGAAATCGATGCACTTGCTGAAGCCGGATCCAAAGGTGATTTTTCCAAGCGCGCCGATACCTCCAAATTCGAGTTCATGTTCAAAGACATACTGACCGATTTTAATACCCTGATAGAAACATGCGACGTTGGCTTTAAAGATATATTGAGTGTTACCAACGCGATGGCTGAAGGCGATATGACCCATACTATCGACAAAGACTACCCCGGCACCTTCGGAGAAGTGATTGCGAGTATGAACCTGACAGGAGAGCATCTTAAAAGTCTGGTTAGTGAAATTAAAGAAGCGGCAGAGACTATCAACACCGCAGCTAAAGAAATTGCATCGGGCAATAACGATTTGTCGCACCGCACTGAAGAACAGGCGGCCAGCCTTGAAGAAACGGCTGCTAGCATGGAAGAGCTGACTTCTACAGTACAAGCCAATACTGAAAACGCCAAACAGGCTAACCAGCTAGCCAAGAGCGCTGCCGAAACAGCGGATAAAGGTGTCGCCGTAGTTGGCAAAGTGGTTATGACCATGGAGTCAATCAATGCATCGTCCAATAAAATTGTCGACATCATTTCGGTCATAGACGGCATCGCTTTCCAGACTAATATTTTAGCCCTGAACGCTGCGGTAGAAGCCGCTCGCGCCGGCGAACAGGGGCGAGGGTTTGCTGTTGTCGCCAGTGAAGTGCGTAATCTTGCCCAGCGTGCAGCTGCCGCGGCAGGTGAGATAAAAGGTTTGATCGCCGATTCGGTAGAAAAAGTTGAAGACGGCAGTAAGTTGGTTACCCAGGCCGGCCATACAATGAAAGATATAGTTAATTCTATTCAACACGTTACAGCTATCATGTCAGAAATTTCAGCCGCCTCGGTCGAACAAAGCTCCGGCATTTCGCAAGTCAATCTAGCGATAGCTCAAATGGATGACGTAACCCAGCAAAATGCAGCACTGGTCGAACAAGCTGCTGCTGCGGCAGAATCCATGGAAGAACAGACTCAAAATCTCTCGGCTACGGTAGCTGTTTTTAAAACGGATGGTAGCTCATCAAATCGGGCTATTAACCGGAAAGAACAAAAAGCGGTGCCGGTAAAAATAGAAACCTATAAAGGCAATCACACGGCTCCTGTTCAGGACAATAAAAGCATCCATAATGTGCAAGGAATCAGCATGGAGCTTGATACCGCATTGCGTAAGCACGCCGAATGGAAAGTGAAATTCCGTACCGCTATATCTCATCACGAGAAACTGGATGTCGCCACTATTTCAAAAGATAATTGCTGTGATTTTGGCAAATGGCTACACGGTAATACCAAGCTGCATCTTGGTCACCTGGATAGCTTTTCAGAATGTATTTCGCAACACGCCGCATTTCATGTCGAAGCAGGCAAAGTTGCACAAGCTATCAATGAAAACAGACACCAGGAAGCGAATACTATGCTCAGCACTAACTCTGCCTTCATTTCTTCATCAAGCGCAGTCGGTGTTGCCATTATACGCTTGAAGAAAGACGTTGCTTTGTCAACAAAACCTGTTGCTGCAAAATCGAAAACTCAACCGTTGGCCCTTGCTAATGATGAATGGGAAGAGTTTTAAGTAATCACTGTCGAGCATAAGCCGCTTTAAGCTGATCGGGTCTGGGATTCGGTATTTTTCTACGTCATTGTAAATAAAGGATCGACCGTTTAATTTTAAAATCTTCACCGGAAGAAATTCTCTATCGTCCAGGTGAACACGGCAGACCCGGTATCAATTTAATGATCCAGTTATCGGAGTTCCGGGTCCAGCCGTAACCGGGACTGACGCTGATGTTGTCCACCGTCGTATCCGCTTGAAAACCGCTGTTTTTTTGCTGCAAATATTAAGCACGCATTTTTCCGCCTTGGGACAATAACGATAGGTAAGCAGCGCTACTCCCGACTTGTGTCTGACACTCAAATAAGCTGACAAAACCGTTTAATGTCAACCTTCCACTTCCAGCAATTTTCAGTATTACAAAAGCACTCAGGCATGAAAATATGCACGGATGCCGTTTTATTCGGTGCGATGGCGCCGGTCAATCAGGACGACCAGGTATTGGACATCGGCACCGGAACCGGTGTGCTTGCGCTAATGTCAGCCCAGCTCGGTGCGGCAAAAGTGACCGCAGTTGAGTTGACGCTGGAAGCTTTTAAAGAAGCCGACATTAATTTCAACAATAGCCCCTGGGCAGCTCAGCTTGAGGCTGTGCATCAGGATATTCAAAGCTTTGCCATAACAGCAGACCGGCAATACGACCTGATCATCAGCAACCCGCCGTTTTTTGAAAACCACCTCAAAACCATCAATGCTCTTAGAAATACCGCCCGGCACACCGATCAATTGCCTTTTGCCGACTTAATCGGCATTACCGGACAATTATTGTCCCCGCAGGGATTGTTTTACCTGTTGATTCCCACTCATACAGTCGCCAAGTTTTCCGCGCAGGCTTTAGCGGCGGGATTTTATTTGATCAATCAAACCGATTTTCGAGGCTATGCCCATAACGAAACCAAAGTAAGCGTGCTGACATTCAGCCGCATAGCAGCTGCATTGACGTCCAGGTTGTTGACGATTTATGAGTCCCGCAACGTCTATAGTCAGGACGCTGAAACTTATTTAGCGGATTTTCTGTTGCGGTTTGCTAAAGACCAACCTAAGTAACTTACCTGAAGTACTAACAATTTATGCTGCCGTTTTTTTGAATCAAACTGAATCGCTTTCAGTTGAGCAATACAGTTTGAAACCAGACAGAGGCTGCCCACTAAAGCGCCTGCTTTAGTGGGCAATAAAGGAGTAATGCGGAAGATTAGTGATCTTCGGATTTTATGACTTGAATTTATGCAGAGTGCTAATGCAACTCAACCCACGCCTACATACGTAGCTTTATTGCATTTTTTGGTTCGCCCGATTAGTTAACAATCCGGTGTCCCCGGTTTCTCATGCAATTGGAGTAGGCTCTTTTGTATCCGGCCTCACCCTCAAAACCTTGTTTAGCACCGCCGCCAATACCGCCGGCTGCCGCGCCTATCGCTGCGCCTGTTCCGGGATTCCCTAAGATTGCACCTAATGCGGCGCCGCCGGCCGCGCCGACTAATCCGCCCACACCTGCACCGATAGCGGTTTCTTTCGCAGTACCGCCGGAGGCATGACTCGCCAAATCTTTGCACTCAGCCATATCCTGATTGATTCGATAGGCGTTAGGATCGTTATAGGCATCTACGGTTGGCGTCCATCCGCCTTGACTGTAACAGCCTGCGATTAATGCGCTGCCTATAAAAACGATGCTGGTTGTTAGTTTTTTCATGTTAATTACCTCTAATAAAATTGTTTCCTTACAGAATACTTTATTTTCATGAATAAAGTATGAATGCCATAACATACTGATAGTTAGTGGTTTACAAAAAATTTTAGAATAAAGAGCCCGGTCACGTCAATCACCAGAAAATGTTACCAAACCGTCAGGTCTTGAGATTATAGCCCTCTTAAAACCTGGAGAGGGGATTTATTAACCACGTTTCTTACACCCCAACAGCCAACCAAACCTACAAATAAAGCGCCGGTTAACGGCACATAGATCCATAAGTAAAAATTAGCGCGGTAATCCATATGCATCACTTGAGTGTACAACGCGTACAGCATGACTTCCGAGATGATGACCGCTAACAGGCCGGAAATCAGTCCGAGCAGACTAAACTCGATGATATGGGTTTTTCTTAAAAATGCGCGATTGGCGCCCAGCGTCCGCATTAACGCACCCTCATGGATACGGCTGTCCAAGGTGGCATAAACGGCGGCAAACAACACTGTAAATCCGGCCATCAACGCAAAATACAACAGGTAATTGATTCCCTCGGTCAATTGGCTCAGTATGGTTTGAAGCTGGCGCAAAATTAAATCGACTTCCAAAAGGGTGGTGCTTGGGTATTTTTTTACCAGTGTATTTAAAAAATCTTTTTGGCTTTCCGGCAAGTAAAAACTGGTGATAAAAGTGCTGGGAAAAGCATCCAGCGTGCCCGGCGAGAAGATCATGTAAAAATTCGGCTTCATGGTATCCCACTGAAGCTCACGAATGCTGGCAACGGTAGCTGTAAACTGCTCACTGCCGACGGTAAAGGCTAATAAATCGCCCAGCTTGATTTTCAGGCTCTTGGCCAACTTTTGCTCAATGGAAACCTGCCCGGCTTGGGCATCGTTCCACCAACTTCCGGCGGTGATTTTATTATCGGCTGGCAGCTCCTTGGTCCAGGTAAGACTTAATTCCCGGTGCGTGGCATTTTCGCCTTGAGAATCCTTGCTGACGATTTGCTGTACCGGTGTGTTGTTGATGGCTACTAAACGGCCCCTGACGACCGGATAAAACCGGCTGTCGTTGATTTGTTGCTGTTGCAGGTCTTGTTGAAAGTTTTGTTGCTGATCGGGAAAGATATTCAGCGCAAAATGATTGGGTGCATTAGCCGGTAACTGTTTGTGCCAGTCGTTGATTAAATCGGTACGCACGGTAAAACTGAGCACCATCGCTACCAGCGTAATGCTGAAGGCCAATATTTGGCCGACGCTGCCCTGACTGTTTTTTAATAATCCCTGTAAGCCGAAACGCCAGGTCAAGCCAAGATGCGGCAATAATCTCCGGCTAAACCTCAGCAAAGCATAAACCAACAACCCGAATACCAACAAAGAGATCAAGCCGACACCGATAATAGCCAAGGTCATTTTAAGATCATCGGTATAACGCCAGATTAATACGCCGACAATGCCGATTGCCAAACCGTAAATCAGCCATCCGCTGCTCGGCAAAGGTTCCAGTTCGCGGCGCAATACCCTAAGCGGCGGAACTTTTTTAAGGCGCAATAACGGCGGCAGCGCGAACCCCAATAAAATAGCCATGCCGATAATAAAACCGAAAAAAACCGCCAACAAGCCGGGAGCGGCGACCTGCTGGGGCAATAGCGACCTTAACAAATGAAACAGCGTCTCCTGCGCAAACCAGCCCAGCAGGCAGCCTATCGCGCTGGCCAATAAACCCAACACGACAAACTGGCTGCCGTAAAGCCAGAGTATTTCGTTCTGTTTACAACCGAGACAGCGCAATATCGCGGTCGCATTAAAGTGCCGCTCGGTATAACGCCGCGTCGCCATCGCAATCGCCACACCTGAGATTAAAATAACGATAATGCTGGATAAGCCCAGATAACGCTCGGCACGTTCCAGCGCCGAACCCAGTTCCGGGCGGTCTTCATGTATATCCATAATACGCTGGGATGGGTTCAGCCGCGGCTTGAGCCAGCTTTGGAATTCGGTTAAGCTTTTGGTTTCGCCGCTAAACTGAAAGAAATAACGGACACGGCTACCCGGCTGCAAAATGCCGGTAGCTTGCAAATCGTCCGCATTAATCATCACCCGTGGGGAGAAGCTGTAAAAATCGCCTCGTTTATCGGGCTCGTAAGTAATGACATTGCTGACGATGAGTTGTTTTTCTCCGACCGTTAACGGTTCGCCTAGGTTAAGTTTAAGCGCCGACAGGATGCGTTTATCAACCCAGGCCGTTCCAGGTTTTGGGCCGGTGTGCTCGACAGTTTCAGTCGACGCCGCGCCAGCTCCCGACTGGCTAGCGGCATACTCACCGTCCCTGGCGATATAATCCGGGGTGGTGGTTTTTAAAAAACCGCGCAACGGATAAGCGGAACTGACCGCTTTAATGCTCGCCAGTAATAACTCGTCATGCTCAATCAACACGCTGGAAAATTCAACCGTTTGCGCTTGAGCAAGATTGAGCTCTGTTGCTTTGGACAACCATTCGGCAGGAACCGCAGCCGGGCTTGAGATCACTAAATCCGCCGCCAGAAACTCCGCAGCCTGATTAACCATAGTGCGTTGCAACCGGTCGGCAAACAGAGCTATGGCGGTCGAGCTGGTGACTGCAATGATCAGAGCCAGTATCAGTATGGTTAACTCGCCGGAACGGCTGTCGCGCCATAATAGCCGCAATGCCAAATTAAAACGTGTCATAAGTCTGTCCACAAAATTTATGTTTTGAATTTACCACGAAGGGCACGAATACAAGAAAGGGACAGGGAATAATTGGATTTTCATGGAAATTATGATCTGTAGTCATTATGAAACGCCCTATTCCTGATGATCATTAAACCTTCGTGTCTTCGTGATGAAAATTTCTTAATCATTGCATGGATTTAATTATCCACTATGCGCCCGGAATCCAGCTTAATGGTGCGTTGGCATCGAGCCGCCAGGGCTTGGTCATGCGTCACCAGAATTAACGTCGTCTTGTTCTCCAAATTAAGCTCGAACAACAGATCAATAATAGTGGTACCGGTTTTGCTGTCCAGATTGCCGGTCGGCTCATCGGCAAACAAGATTGCGGGTTTAGTCACAAAAGCGCGGGCTAGCGCCACGCGCTGTTGCTCGCCGCCGGAAAGTTTCTGGGGTATATGCGATAAACGGTGCGACAGGCCGACTCTATCCAATAACGCTGAGGCCGAAACTTTAGCGTTTTTATCGCCGCTTAATTCCAAAGGCAACATCACATTTTCCAATGCGGTCAATCCCGGCAGCAATTGAAAGGACTGGAACACAAAGCCTATCAGCTCATTACGCATCGCCGCCCTGCCGTCTTCGTCCATCTTTGTTAATAATTTTCCATCCAGACTGATAGTCCCGGAAGTCGGCGTATCCAATCCGGCCAGCAGGCTGATTAAGGTCGATTTGCCTGAACCGGATTCGCCGACAATCGCAATACTCTCACCGGATTTGATTATCAAATCTATGGATGACAAGATATGCAATATTCCATCGGACGTGGCTACCGATTTACTCAGGTTTTCCGTTACTATAATATCAGGGATGGGATGTACACCGCAGTCCGGCTGTGAGCAGGCGCGGTCAATAATGTTGTTTAATGATTGAGTTTGCATAATGACCAGGTTTCTATTTGCCTTGATAATCTCGTTAACGTCGATGACCGCTACGGCCAAATCCATTGTTGTCTTGGGAGATAGTATCAGTGCCGGTTACGGAATTGAAGTCTCTCAGGGCTGGGTGGCTTTATTGCAGCAAAAACTGAATGAAAAAGCCACCGGCTATATTATTCATAATGAGAGCATCAGCGGAGATACTACGGCTGGCGGCTTGGCGCGTATAGACCGGGCTTTGGCCTTGCACAAGCCGGATATCGTCATCATTGAGCTGGGCGCTAATGACGGCTTGCGCGGTTTGCCGCCGCCATTGATAAAAAACAATCTTGCCGAAATTGCCCATCGGGCTCAACGAGCCGGTGCAAAAATATTATTGCTGGCCATGAAAATCCCGCCCAGTTACGGTAAGCGCTATACTGATCTTTTCTACAATATTTACCCACAATTAGCTACGGAGCTGGGCGTCTCGTATGTGCCTTTTATTATGGCAGATGTCGCCCTGACCAAGGATATGATGCAACTAGACGGTCTGCATCCCAATGCCAAAGGGCAGCCGTTTATTGCTGATAAAGTATGGCCGCAACTGCTGCCGCTATTAAAATAACAAAACCTTCAACAAGAAGAGAACAATTGATGAAATCACTAACACTTGAAAAAGCTAATCTCATTATTAACACAGCAACCAATAAAGCCCGTAAATTAAACATGGAACCGATTACCGTAGTAGTGTTGGATGCGGCGGGACATCTAAAAGCCATGCAAAGGGAAGACGGCGCAACGATGATCAGGGAACAAATTGCTCTCGCAAAAGCCTGGGGCGCCGTCAGCATGGGCATCTCATCGCGCAGCTTGGCCAGCGTGGCGGAAAAGAGGCCCGATTTCATGAACGCCTTATTAAGTATGGCGGATGGAAAAATAATGCCGGTTCCGGGCGGCGTCCTGATTCGCGATACCAAAAACAATCTGATCGGCGCAGTCGGTATCAGCGGCGATATTTCCGACCAGGACGAGCGTTGCGCGATTGCAGGCATTGAAGCAGTCGGTTTTATTGCTGGGGTTTAAAACTGTTAAACCGAGCTGAATATCCAAACCTTATCCTCTTTTTATAATCAGGGATAATTAACAAACCAAGCGGTCTGAATTGAGCATTCGGATTTAATAAAATAACGGAAAGACTATGTGCTGGAGCGGGGAAGCCTCGACTGTATTAGCAACTATCGGATTATCGAGTACTGCTTATTTTTATTATAAAAAAGAACCTGCCCCACTTTGTTATGCGTTGGGCTTCTTGTCGTTAATGGAAGCCTTACAGGCCTATACCTATACAGTAATTGACGACTGCTCTAATCCGGGCAATCAGGTAGCAACCTTGTTAGGCTATATTCATATCGCTTTCCAGCCGTTTTTTGTCAATGCGGTGTCGATGTATTTTATCCCCGAAAAAATCAGGGACAAGATTTCCGCATCGGTTTATTTTATCTGCCTGGTGACCACGGTCTGCTTGTTGATACGCCTATATCCGTTCGAATGGGCTCCATTCTGTTACGAGGTTAAAACCCGTTTTATCCTGTTCAGCCAATATGCCGAGTCGTTTAATGTACCGTTTTGCGGCAGGCGGATCTGCTCTACTTCCGGAGACTGGCATATCGCCTGGGAAATCCCGGCTACGGCAAATCTGATGTTATTCAATATGTACGTTGTCGCAGCATTTGTAATGCCTATTTTCTACGGCTCGTGGAAAATGACCGCCTATTATATTGTTACCGGACCGTTCCTGGCTTGGCTGACTACGACCAATCCCAACGAATGGGCCGCGGTCTGGTGCTTGTATTCAATCGGTTTGTTGCTATTGCTGGTCAAAACGCCGATACGTAATTATTTGCATGTGCGTAGCTGGTTTTGGTGGAAATACCTGAAAACCTGAAAAGACTACAGGAGAATAAGTTAGAAGACTTCACCGCGAAGACACTAAGAAATAAAAACTTCGTGCTCTTCGTGGTGAATAAAATGCTTTAATCATTCAAAACGTTGTCGCGGATGATCAGCAGTTGATACCCGATAACAAAAAAGCTTAGTCTTTCGTCTATCTAAAATATCTATTATCGATTCAGGCTGCCAATCCGGTACCGGAAAGGATGAAGAGATAAACAAGCTGCCGGGGCGCATTTCACGCCTGACTTTCTCGCCCAGCTCCGCCATGACTACCGGAGAAAGAAAAGCAAACACCGCTCCATAACGGGCCAGATCAGAATCCCATAAACTGGCGCGTTTTACGGTCGCATTCGACAACTTGCGGCAACGCCAGCAGGTAATCAGCCACGGCAGCGGCGCACGTTCCCACGCATCGACCATCATGGCTCGGCTCTGCGCAATCGGTACCGCCACGGAACCGACTCCCGCACCAAGATCGGCGAATGCGTGGACATTTTCCCGTTCAACAATTGCCCTTACCGCATCCGCTACTGAAGTAGAAGACAAAAACAGCGGCACATCGCCCTTGACCGTACCCCAAAACACCAACGCCAGCAGCAGCACGATCAGCAGATATAACCAGGAAGGCAACTGCAAGGTGAGCATGGCGATTGCCATAGGCAGAAACAGTAAATGGATCGGAACCCACCAATACGGCTGGCGTAATGTGCGGGACCATAAAACAGCCGCTACGCCTTGCACCAGCGCCAATCGCCATGCGCCGTGAAACAGAGCAGGCGACATCCAGGCCAGAGTCAATGTAAGCGCCAAACCCAGTGCCTGTGCGGCAAATGCTTTAAATAATGTACTTAGACCGGTTGTTCCGGCGATTTTTATCACAGAAAGGCCGGAACTACATAACCCGCTGATGGAAGTGTACTAATTTTTCGGAGGATTTGGCTTGGACGCGGGAACTTCAGGGACAGGAACCGGAGCGGAAGACGGCTCCATGATTTTGGAAACAGTTTCTTTAACAGTTTTTTCCTCTAAAGCTCTTTGACGGTTGCCTTCACCATAAAGCGTAGCGGAAACCATAAACAAGACGGTCGATATAATCAAAACTAAAAATCTGTCCGGTTTTTTCAAAAAGAATAAAGGCCATTTCGGCTTAATCATTCCGACAATAAAAAAAAGCAGGGTCCAGATCCCTGTGTGAAAAGCGGCGGTTATCAGCATTATAATTACTCGTTAACTTACATTTAGATAGATTTATATTATTATTAGTTGCACGGCTGTTTGCAACACGCCGTGATGTTATTTTAACGGTTTTACTTTATCAGGGTCTGAATTGTTGGCATGGATTGTCTTAGTCGGCTGACAGACGTTGATACATCCCGCATCAAAAAACTCTCATCTATTGAGTTTTTTCATATAACAAAAGTCAGGGGGTTCCATGGGTGGTTTTGTTTTAGCATTATTGATTTTTGCTGTCTTGATAGTTTTTATGAGCGTCAAGTCGGTTCCTCAGGGCATGGAATACACAGTCGAACGCTTCGGCAAATATACCAACACACTGACGCCGGGCTTGAATATCATCGTGCCGATTATCGACCGTATCGGTAAAAAAATGGTGATGATGGAACAGGTAATGGACGTGCCGTCGCAGGAAGTCATCACCAAAGATAATGCAATGGTTACTGTCGACGGGGTGATCTTCTACCAGGTCATGGATGCCGCCAAAGCCGCTTATGAGGTCAGCCAGCTAGGCTGGGCCATCCTGAATCTTGTGATGACCAATATCCGCACCGTGATGGGCTCGATGGACCTGGACGAATTGTTATCCCGCCGCGATGACATCAATGCACGGCTGCTGTCCGTTGTCGACGACGCCACCACACCGTGGGGCATCAAAGTCACCCGTATCGAAATAAAAGACATTGCCCCGCCCAAAGATTTGGTCGAAGCCATGGGCCGGCAAATGAAAGCCGAGCGCCTGAAACGCGCCTCCATTCTTGAAGCCGAAGGTTTAAGACAATCCGAGATTTTACGCGCCGAAGGTGCGCAACAGGCGGCCATCCTGGAAGCCGAAGGCCGTAAAGAAGCCTCTTACCGCGACGCTGATGCCCGCGAACGCTTGGCCCAAGCTGAAGCCAGGGCAACGTTAATGGTGTCGGAAGCAATCGGCAAAGGCGACGTCCAGGCCATTAACTATTTTGTCGCGCAAAAATACATAGAGGCGTTGAAAGAGATTGGCGCCGCTAACAACAGCAAACTGGTTTTTATGCCGCTGGATTCGTCGAGTGTGATTGGAGCTCTCGGCGGCATTAGCGAACTGGCGAAAGAAGCCATGGCTAAAAAGAGTTAACATGGCTGAACTGGAAATTGTTTTTTGGAACTGGTGGGTATTAGCGCTCATTTTGTTAGTGGTTGAGCTGCTAGCTCCCGGCTTCTTCTTTCTTTGGATGGCGGCATCAGGTTTTATAACCGGATGCCTGTTATTTCTGATACCTGCAATCGGTATGGAATTACAGGTCGCTATTTTTTCCGTATTGTCCGTTGTTTTGATTACCGCATGGAAGCTTTACAGCAAAAAACATCCCATAACAACAGACCATCCTTTATTAAATAAACGCGGAGCTCAATACATCGGCAGAATCTTTAGCCTTTACAAACCGATAGAAAACGGCGAAGGTAAAATAAAAGTAGACGATTCGATCTGGAAAGTTCACGGCGAAGATTGCGATATAAACACCAGAGTAAAAGTCATCGCGGTTCGCGGCACGGTATTTGACGTGGAAAAGGTCGAATAGCCCCCACCATTATTTATCGTAAGGCAGAAACCAATCTATTTTTACCTTGAAGCGGGGCTTGCCACCAATAAATGGTTTATTTGTTCAATATCTTCTTGGGCAAGATTACCTGATGCCTGTTTTAACCGGATGCTGTTCAGCAAATAATCATAGCGGGTGCGCGAATAATCCCGTTTAGCCCGATATAAGTTTCTTTGCTCGTCCAATACTTCAACCAAGGTCCGGACGCCCACTTCAAAACCCGCTTCAGTTGACTGCACGGCGACTTCAGCGGAACTGACTGCGGTTTTCAGTGCTTCTACCCGGCTAATGCTGGTGGTGATTCCCCGATAAGCATCTTTTACCTGACGATTGACCGCCCGTTTCGCAGCCGTTAATTGCTCTTTTGCCTGCTCGTATTTATAGATTGCCTGCTGGGTTCTGGAATTTACCGCACCGCCTTCAAATAAAGGGACATTTAAACGCACGCCTACAATCTCTGTCGATCCTCGTAAACCAAACTGGCTGGTGGTATCGTATTCGCCCAAAGAAGCAACCAAATCCAATTTCGGCAGATGCCCGGTACGTTGTAAATCAATCGCTTTTCGAGAAAACTCCATCTGGTTAAACGCTGAAATGATATTGAAATTACCGACTTCGGCAGAATCGCTCCATATCGATATGTCATCCGGTTCCGGCCTGGTGAGTGGAATGATCTCGCCCATATTATTAAGTTCGAGGTCTTGTCCGCCAATAATCTCTGTTAACGCTTCTTTTTGGTTATCGACATTATTGGATGCCTCAATTTCATTGGCGGTGGCTGTGTCGAAAGCGGCTTGAGCCTGACGACTTTCGGTAATATCAATAAGGCCGATTGCAAATCGTTGCTTGGCCTGTTCGAGCTGTCGTGCAATCGCCTGTTTTTCCGAGCGGCTAAATTCAAGATTGTCCTCGGCAGATAAGACATTGAAATAAGCCTCAGTGATTTTAACCATCAGCTTTTGCAGTTCAGTCTGGTAATCCGCTTCGGCCTGGGCAATTTGGTTATCGGATTGACTCAGCTGTATCCAGTGTTCCCAATGAAACAAGGGTTGGGTTAAGTTCACATTAAAATTGTTGTCAGAATAGTTCTGTACGCCGCTGCCTTGATAAGTTGCCCTTTTATTAGCCAAGCGGTTCAGGTTGCTAATGCCCGTCGCCGAAACATCGGGTAAAAAATTCGCAACGCTTTGGTCTTTTGATTCGCCGATCGCAAGCTGGCTGGCACGCGCTTGTTTCAAAACAGGATCGTTTTGCAGCGCCAGCTCAAAGATTTCCAACAAATCCTGGGCGTATGCGGCAGGTGAAATCCCGATAAAAAAAATAACGATTAAACCAGATAAATAATTGGCTACGGCTTGCTTGATTATATTAATGGACATGCAATTTTTATTTTTGGGTTGGATGCATTGATGACTTTAAAAAGCCGTTTTACACGATAGCTATTATCGTCTCAAAAGTTCTGACACAATGTTCATGATCAGCCTCCTGCATACTTCGTTTCCGACAAACGGAAAACTCTCCACCAACTCGGTTTTTTCTTTGATGGATTGCATGGCGGCCTCCATTTCATTCTTGATTGGATACGCCGTCGTGACTTCCCCGCGCTGAGTGTCTAAAAAGGCCGGCTTTCTTGCTATGGTGGTGCCCTGCATCGTCAACAATAACGAAGATAGGGCATCCGGTATCGTGGCGCAGCTTTTTTAGAAATTCAATAAACCTTTCCGCGTCCATCGTCCTGTCGATTACGTTGAAATGCTGGTTCCCTTGAGCAGAAACAGCACTGACTAGCTTAAAGCTGAACCGCTCACCACCATCCTTGCCCACCGGAGTTTTTCCGACCTTGCCCCAGAACGTGCCTCGGTGCGCATCGCTACGGAACGCCGCCTCGTCGACAAAGTACAGGCGAGCTCGGTTTTTTTTAGCTACAGCAACGGCCTTTGGATAGGTCTCGGCCAGATAGTCCCTAACTTTGTCGGGATGTTGGTAAGACTTATAAATCGGCCGTTGCGGACTCAGGCCAAAGTGTCCGAGCAATCGGCATACGCTGCTTTTCGATAGCTTTAATCGGCGTTCATTATCTAGCAATGTCTGGATAATGTTAACCGTCCCCGGCGATTTTCTTCATTTAATATCGGCCCCAGCCAACCGAGCACTATCCGGATTGGAATGTTAAAAATACAGGCCACCACGCTTATGGGTTCGTTACGCACCGCTACAGCTTCGACGACTTCTTTTCGCTTTTGGCTTCGTTGTTCGGATTTATTCATAAACTTAATTTTAACATAACCATGCAAAAGCTTTTGGGACTATTAATTGACAAAATTGAATTGGATTTTTAATTATGCTACGCAATCAGAGCTGTCCGGATTCTCGTCATAGCAATCAGAGCTGCCAGGCCTCTCGTCATAAATACTACCATCAAGAGAAATAATCCTGCCAGCCATAGCTATCGTTTCAGGTCTATGGGCAATCGTTAATCGGGTGATATTCAAAGAATTAATCGCCAAGCTAACGCTCCGTTCTTTGTTAACATCCAAGTGGCTCGTTGCTTCGTCTAAAACTAACACTGAAGGTTGTTTGTACAGTGCGCGGGCGATTATGATTCTTTGTCTTTGCCCACCGGAAAAGCTACTTCCCATATCACCAACGTGTGTCATATAGCTCATTGGCAGGGTTGCAATTTCTTCATGGATTCCCGCTAGTAGCGCACTTTTTTTAACAAGCTCCAAATCGCTTTGTAAGTCGAATCCCGAAATATTTTCCTGTAGGCTTCCCGAGAATAACTGATCGTCTTGCAATACAGCTCCGACCATTTTTCGCCAATTTGCAATACCGAATTGTGCCAGAGGAACGCCATCTATCCTTATTTTGCCTTCGGTGGGTTCGAGCAAGCCTAATAGTAACTTGGCGAGCGTACTTTTACCGCAACCCGAAGCGCCGATAATAGCGATGTGCTCTCCAGGTCGGATGCTCATTGTAAAGTTACGTAATACCCAAGAGCTTCCTTCGCCATACCGGAAACCGACCTTGTCAAACTCGATAATCGGGCTAAAACCACCTTGTCGATATTTGTCCCATTCCGAACAATAACCTTCCGTATATTCCTTGTCAGCGAGCACGATATCCGATAAACGCTCCACGTGCAGACTGATCATGCGCATGGACATCAGGTTGTCGATAAATCGTTGCATTCGAGCAGTAAAGTCGTCTTTATACGAAATGAAAGCCATCAGCATACCAACAGTAAGGTCATTGTCCATTACCATGATCGCGCCCACTCCCAAAACAGCAATTGCTTCGGCGGCAAATACCACTCCGTAACCGATAGAAAATCCCAATGTCATTTTTTGAGCACTAACTCTCTTGTTAACCCCGGCAACAAATAAATTCAACCATCGTGCCCGCCGCTGATCCTCTAGCCCTGCCAATTTGGTCGTGTGTATAGCCCGAATACTTTCAAGGAAATGGCTTTGCGCTTTGGCTTCATGGATCAATGCCTCATCATTCAAACGATGATAGATGCCATGGGGGACGACTCGAATCAGTAGATAACAAAGAACTGCAACAATGGCAAAAGCACTTAATTTGGCGCTATATAACACCATCACAGCTAAAACAATCAAACCAAATCCACCATCAAGAATAACTTCCACCAGCTTGCCGGTAATGGTTTGTTGAATGGCTTGCATAGACTGGAATCTTGAAACTACATCGCCGGTATGGCGTACCTCGAACCAATGCACAGGCAATCTCAACAAATGACCGATGATTCGCCCCGCCCATTGAAGATTAAATTGCGTTGACAGCACAATTGCCAGCCAGCCTCTAACCGCCTGCAGTATAATTTTGACAATAGCAGTCAGCACATAGGCGGCAGCTAATACCATCAGAAATTCGCGGTCACCCGAAACAATGGCGCTGTCTACGACCCACTGCGTAATAATTGGCGTGAATAACGCGAAAATTTGTAGTGCGACAGCCAACACTGCAATCTGAGATAGGCTTCGCGATAGACCCTTTATTTTTCCGACAAGTCTACCTACCGGAATACGTGGTCTGGGCGCGACAAATTCAAAGTCAGGCGAGGGCGTAAGTTCCATGGCTGCCAGTGAAAAGCTTATTGGTTTCAGCGAAGGTAAGTTTACGTTCGCCTTTTGCAGGGTCATGAATAACTATATGTTTACGTGTTACATTTTTGAGAACTACGAAGTGACTCATTTGCCAATGCAAAATGCATGGAATATTAAGATCTTTCAGTTCCATCAGCTCAAGACGCACCGGCCTGCACGAAAAACCAAGTAATGATCCGATACGGACCAAATCCATTAAAGTGGTTCCTCGTAACGAAACCAGGTATTTTGCTCGTAAGTCACTCATATCGTGCTCAGCTCCGTAGCAAGCGGCTATATAGCCAAGACAGGCCAAGCCACACTCGGTCGCCGTGCTTTGCAAGTATGAAGATTTATGCGAGTAGCTAAGTTTATTCATATATCAAAGGGTTAGTTCGATTGACAGGTGGTGCCGATAGATGCTTACGCTCTAACAGCTGCATTTGCTTTTCTGACATATTGTCAAAAATTGTTCATATGATTTGTACCGAGTATTTTTAATTGAGCCAATATCCACCAAAAAACTGCTGCTCAAGGAGCCCAGATTAAGTTTAAAGCCATTCAATAAAAGCGATTCCTGACCGCTCGATAGAGACGTAGCCGCAATAAATGAAATGCATTGCGCTGAATTTGAAATCTCATACGGCGGAATACGCTACTCGATTCTGCCCTACGCCCCTATTAAATCCAGCTACCAGATAGTTTGTTATTGTGCCGATACGTGAACTTTATGGTCTGTCTTCCGGTGAATTTCCTTTCGATACAACGTTTGTGTTATTTAAAGTACTCGATGCCTCGCCAATTTCGGAATCGACAAAAACCTCGAGCAACTGATCGGGATTAATGTGGCGAGCAATCGCGGCATTTACCTGAGCAAGGGTCAATGCTTCAACGCGGGCATTGACGTCAGAGTAGTACTGTATATCGCGCCGCAAGCGCAATAACAGATTCAGCTTACCGAAGAGCTTGTCATGATCGAGTTTGCTCAGGTCATTGCGATTGCGCCAGTTAGCTTTCGCGCTGTTGAACTCCGCATCCGTGAGGCCGCTTTTAACCAGCAGCGCCAACTCCTCATGCACGGCTTTTGAGAGCTGTTGTCGCATGGACGGAGCATAGGTAGCATTGATAGTGAGGGTCGCTCGCGGTTCAAACGCTGAAACGCCCACCTTACTAGCAACGCTGTACGAAATACCCTCCTGTTTACGCAGGCGTTGACCAAGGCGAGACTGAAGCGCATCCTCACCCATCGCAAAATTAACAAGCGCTAACGCCAGCGCGTCAGTCTCGTCCGCTTGCAATGGCCGTCTGAGCTGTGCCGTGTAAATACCGTGCGCTGCCTCGGGTACGGCAAGAAAATGCTGACCGGGAATTAATGCAGCATAAGGCATCGGAGGTCGCCGATAAGCCTGCTTGCTGCGCCACGGACCCAACAGGTTCTCCAACTGCTGGCGTGTTGTCTTCGCGTCAAATTCTCCAGATAGCATCAACTCCCCATTCGCTCCGAAATAATTATCATGGAAAGCTTTTACATCGTTCAATTCAATACCCTCTAACGTAGCGAGAGATTCCGCCTTGGTTGGATCTCGACGGATATCGCCAATAGGGTAATTGCTGGTCAATGCCGTCACGGCTTCTTCGGCGACGACTTGCGGTGTTGTTGCCTGACTTTGGTAGGCGACTTGTAACTGGTTCCTTACCTCCTTGAATCCCTGTTCCGGAAGTGCCGGGTTTCTAAGGACATCTATCAGAATTCCAAGAAAGTCGTGTAACGATTTAGCGGGCAGATCAAAGCGAATGGATAATCGGTCATCCACGGGCGTCATTGACAAGCGAGCATCCAAACTGACCAATCGATCGAAAAGTTGCAAGCGGTCAATCTCCGCCGAACCGTGGGCCAACAGACTACCGGTTATATCCGCCAAAATACGTTTGCCAAACAAGCTTTCGGCCGTCCCCATACGAAGATTCCACAGACCCTGCACGCGACCAGTCGGTATCGGCTTTGGCCACAGGGCCACTGCCAGCGAGTCGTTGATGGTAAAGCGCTCGATTTGCGCATTGAGTTGCGCCGCCGTCGAGTCTTTGCTTGCGGGAATAACGGCTTCCGGCGGATGCGCCGGCGCGTTAATAGGATACGGCCCGCCTACTGTGGCGAGTTGCACAGCTGATTCCTTCTCCGTCACAGCGCTCGTCGCGTGGTGATTGGTCATCAACTGTGCAACTGGAGCGCTCTGCTGGAAAACC
Organism: Methylobacter sp.; assembly: GCF_036845245.1. Lineage (NCBI taxonomy): Bacteria > Pseudomonadati > Pseudomonadota > Gammaproteobacteria > Methylococcales > Methylococcaceae > Methylobacter > Methylobacter sp. The sequence goes on along the minus strand of NZ_DAIUEH010000013.1, from coordinate 24,485 downwards.
GTTTTGGCGATTTGCTGAATCTCCGGTAAGGAAAATTTTTGGACTGCATCAATACTTTCAAACCACAGCCTCCAGTCCGCGCTGGATGCCGATTCAGCCAACCGATAGCCCAATGCGGCGGATTGAGAGCGCACTTGTGACGCGTTGTTGCGGATTAAAGCTTTAGCGCGTTCCAATTCAATTTCGGTGATGGGTGTATCGCCCAGGGATTTCAATTGCGCGACTAGGGCATTTTGGAGCTGCTCCAGTGTTTCAGCATCAGCTTTTAGAGGGAGCGCCGTCACTTGAAATACACTTGCATTACGCAATATCAATGGCGCTGCCGCTACTGCGGTCGCCTGCCCGGAGCCGACCAACGATTCATGCAGGCGACTGGCGGGCGAACCTGCCAGGATCCCGCTCAAAAGATTTAAGGCTGCGGCGTTCCCGACATTGGACGAATCAGACAGGGGATAAAACAGAGAGACCAAGGATGCGTCACCTTCGCCTCGAAAGATCCGTTGCGAATCGCTGCTTTCAAACTGAGCAACAGGTTTCAATTTTGGTGTCGCTTTAGTTTTCGTGGATTTAATCGTAGCAAAATGACTTTCCAGTTGCTTTAAGGTAGCCGCAACGTCAAACCGGCCGGTAATGACCAGCAGAGCGTTATCGGGGCGATAATGTGTCCGATAAAAATCTCGTGCATTGCCTAACGTAATGCTGCGTAATTCGGCCTCATTACCTACCGGTGAGCGCGCATAGGGGGCGAAATGAGTCGCAACAGGCAGTATTTGCTGAGTTAATTTCTGCGCCTGATTGCTATCGACAATTTCCTTTTCTCGTAATATTACCGACAATTCTCTTGCAATATCCGTTTCGGTCATCGTGAGCTTGTGCATACGCAACGCTTCTTGCTCCAGCAGCCAGTTCAGTACTTCCTGATTGGCGGAGAAGGCGGAGTGGTAGATAGTGCGGTCAAAACTGGTATTGCCGTTGTAAGCGATGTTCCGACTTGCCATCTCGCTGACCAGCGAATGATTGCCTTGTGTAGTAGGTGCATTAAAGAGCAAATGCTCCACCAGATGCGCAAGGCCGGATTTTCCTTCCGGATCGGCGAGCGAACCGCTAAAGTACACCAGCGTCACCGCCGTTTTGTCGGCCTTCTCATCGGAAACCAACAACGCCCGGAAACCATTCTTGAATTGCCGCTCGATCGCGCCGTATTTCTCGGCGGCGCTCTTGTTTGTATTATTTTCCGTAGCGTGCGCTGTTAACGTGCAGGCGAGGGCCAGCATCAAAAATGTTATAAGAGCTGAACGACAGCGTTTCATGGACAAAACTCCTTTCTAGGATTGGATAATAAATCGAAACATAGTAAATAGATCAAGCAGCAATCAATTTTGGAAAACCAACAGCGAATTGTCTTCCATACAACAAGTGCTCCTAGAGGCTGCAATAACCCGGTTTATTGAAATACGTCGGATATAAAAATGAGCTTAATTCCGTAGCGTGTTGAATCGGTTATACTGAGACTTAAGGCAAAAGATTGAAATGTTTTACACCGGTTTTTTAATCTCATGGGTGGAATGTCCATAGCGTAATCGGAGGAATAAAGGCTCCAAATTCCTCCAATTACGTTTCACTAATCGGACCTAGGGCCCTCTAAAAATGAAATTCAATCCCTTAAATAAGACCACGCGACTATTAAAATTGCAGTGGAATTGAGCATATGAAGTAAAAATTGGATTCTGGTTATTTTATTCACGGCTTCACGCAATGCACTTTTAACCAACATATCCAAAGAAATAGCGAATACTATTGCAGCAAACGACAAGCTAACGACTAGGTAAATCATTTCACGAGCCCTCAACAAATATTCTGTAGAGTAAAGCGTTACACTCTACCCGCCATCACCATCTTCGCCATGCAGAGACACCTAAGGCCCAACAAATCAAATGCATTGTGCCGAATTTGAAATCTCACGCTACGCCCTAGTCCCTTTACAGCACATCAAATCGGAATTGCACTTGTGAGTAGAAACTAAGCAACAATATAAGTTGCTATACTAGTAATCTACCTAGTGTTCCGAATATAAATAGACAAATGAATATCCATTCAATGCGATGTAAAACGGTCACAGCCTTACGCTTCCTAAACAAGTAAGCAACTCCATGAATGGGCTGCGTTAATTCATAGATATGAAAAACTGAAAACCAAAGTATAAAACCTGCTCCCGTTAGTTGTAGACGCTCCCAAACCGCCCCCCCTAGCAACGGCTTTTAAAGCCATCACGACACTGAATAAAGCTAGAAATCTTACGACGGTTACCGCTATGCAAAATTTCTTACAGACAAAGCGACTCGAATTATCATTGACCATCACCATCTTCTCCAGACTGGGCGTTTACTAAGGTACCTGTGTTCAGAGCGTTTACTACCGTGCCTATGTTTTCCGCAATGAATTTTTGAATATCAGTGTGCTCGTTTAATAATTGGCCTAACGTATACCCCGCAGTAAACGCGGCTCCTACATAGCCCCACCACCGACAACAGGCATCTCAATCATTGTTAATTCATGCATACATTTTCTCCTGTCAATTTTTAGCATTTTAATAAAATTCGCCCGGTATATTAATCGACCACCGAACCAATTGTAGTGGTGTTAAACAGTACAGCGTATCCGTATTAATCACGAAAAAAATCTAATACGAAACGAATTAGGAGGCTTATATAGATAATTATTAAGCTGATCCAAAGTGCTCTCTTTTTCGTTGTTTCTGAATCCGGTTTGATATATTTAGATTTTGCTAATATGATCGTAATTACGATCAGAATAAGGCCAAAAGATAATAAATAGATTTGTATCTCGTTCATAGTGGTAATGATGTAGTGTTAAGTAAATAAATGATAATTAACTATCATCACCATCTCCACTCCCTCCGCTGCTCAAAACACCGCCTTCAACCAAGCCATCACCTACAGCAAATCCGCCTAAGACTATGGCTGCAGTTGCCGCCACAAGGGTGACGGCGCCTATTTCAGGCGCGGCTACTAGTAATCCGATCCGGTCCCTACAAATGCTAACCCACCGCTTACTTCGTCCCAGTCTACCCCTCCTCCGACAATCTCCATTTCTGAAATTGTTAATTCACGCATATTTTTCTCCTGTTCATCTTCATCATTTTGGTTAAGAAAAAATACAATCGCTTTAATTGTATTCGGTATAGCTATAAATAATTTGCAAGGAAACTTAGATAGATTTTTCTTATGAAATTTCAATAACATCTAATACAGACAGTTGCTCTAACAGCTGCATTTGCTTTTCCGACATATTGTCAAAATCGTTAATATGATTGTCCTGAATATCTTTAAATGAGCCGATATCCGCCAAAAAACTGCTGCTTATGGAATCCAGGTTAAGTTTAAAGCCGTTCACTAAAAGCGATTCCTGACCGCTCGATAGAGGGTAGAAAGAATTGATTCTAACTTTAGACGCGGAGTCGCTTTGCTGGCTGTCTTTAGCCGCGGCCGGGGATACTCCAGCGATGCTGAAACGCGACTTTACTCTTTGCTGTTCTGCAAACGCCATGCGAAATGCTTCCATATGCTCCGGCTGCATTAGCAACGCTTGAGTAGTTTGCGCAAAGTCTTTAAGCGGCCCGGCTGTTTCCGGATACGGATTGATAGCTTGACGGCTTTCAATACACTCGGGTAATCGATTAACGGATAACCAAATCAGGTAATCAAGCATTTTCGGTGGAAACGTACCAATGGCAATATGAAATGTTTCTTCTCCCTCGATAGGTAACGCTTCGTGCCACCATCCCCGTGGAATATAAAGCATGTCGCCCGCTTCAAGCACGGTGTCCAATACTGGTTCCGGTGGACATTCCGCTTTGTGATTTAAGCTGGTTTGGTGGTTCAGCGGCAATTCAAACGTGGGTTGGTACAGGCACCAGCGTTTCCTGCCAATCAATTGCAACGCGAACACATCGTGCGTATCCCAGTGTTTTCCAAATGAGCCTTCACCACCGAAAGCGATATAGGAATTTGCATTGGTTTTTTCGCCGACAAACTGCGCGACATCCATACAGTAATCATTAACTTCAGGCATATACAATTGAAGTTTATTGAGAACGAGCGTGGCGCCATCTTTTAGATAGCGATAAAGAATGTCTTTTACTATCCTAGTGCGCTGTTCACCTAATTCCCAATAAACTTCAGTGTATTGGCTTGGATCAACAGCCCCTTCTTTATATAGTTTGATCTGCGTGCTCGCGTTTTCTAATGCATAAAGTGCAAAATCGACATTTTTCCACGTCAAGCGTAACTCGGGCAACGCTTGGCGCTGTAACAGCCATTTATTTCCATAGACATTGTCAAAAAACTCTTGTCGATCTACCCCGAAATGGATATATGTCATATCGTCCCCCTAGTTGTATTTAGTTAACCCATAAAGTGGCTCTATAATCCACTCAATCAATTTTCGCGTGTCTTGTTCAATGTCTGCTTCCAAAAGCATACCGGAGACTAGTTTTTTCTGTTCACCATATGCCATGGCAAACTGCGAATCGAGCTTTACAGTAACGCGGTAAAAATCGTCGGGCGGCGTATTGGCAAATACTTTGGGTAAGCTGCTCGATGCAACGGGGTTTTGCGACACGGCGATTACCGAACCCGAATACTGACCAAATTTTTGGTAAGGATATGCCTGATACCGAAGACGGACTTTTTGGCCAACCTCGACAAAACCAACCTCTCGCGTCGTTATATATAATTGTGCGGTAAGTTCAGCGCCTTCGGCCAATAGTATTGCCAAAGCTTGGTTATCTGCATTTTGGCCTAGATGAACTGTAATTCCGGTAATAATGCCATCCACTGGCGCCACAATAGATAATTGATTTTGGATATACCGTTCTTGCATTTTTTGACGAAGCAAGCTTAAATCCTGATCAATGTTGGCAATATTAATCTGTGTTTTCTCAGGCGCGGTGCGCCGCTCATCTTCGAGTTCAAGCATTTTTCGATTTAATTCATCACCATTTCGTTTTAACTCCAAAGCCTGGGCACGTAGCAACGCTAAGTTATCTACTTCATCATTTATTTTGTCTTTAGCGATAAAACCGGACACCGCTAAGCCTTGGTGTTTTTGTAACTTTTGCTCTGCCAAAGCCAGCCTTTGGTTATGTTGAATTAATTGTTGCCTAACATCCGATATCATGACTTTTATTGCCTCCAGTTGCCGGCTAAGAGCCAAATCGTTTTTCTTGGACAATATAGCCATCTGTTCTTTTTCTCGTAGATTTGCCTCTTCTTCATCTCGTAACGCGTCTTCAACACGGTCTGCGAATCGGTTATCCATTGTTGTTGAATGGTTTATAGATGATGAAAAATGACGCTCATCCTTTAACGTAAAAAGTAAGTCGCCTGCATGTACAAATTGCCCCTCCGCCACTCGAATCTCAGAGATGATGCCAGGCGCGGGAGCGGCGATCAGTATGGCGCCTCTGCCGGGCATCAACATCCCTAGAGCATTGGCTCTCTTTGTGTAGGAGGCAAAAAAAAGATAGGCTATTGTTGCCAAAATAAGTGCCAATACCAACCAAAAAATAACCCATGACGACCACGATCTAGCGAGTAAAATTTCTCCCTCAAAGCGGTCGGCCTGTGCCTCCAGCGATTCTATACGGTATAAACTCATAGGAAGTTTCGCTTAATTTAGCTCAACCCAATTCGGTGTTCGATGAGTGTTGCTTTTTCTCGCGCGAATTCGACAAAAAGGTCTTCCTTATGTAGACTCCATCCGGAGGAATATCGAAACCAGCTGCAAAGCTGTCGCTTCCAAGTCAGTGCACGGTTCGAGTGTTCAATAAGACAAATTTTTGAAGAACCGAAAAACAAAATTGCGGTAAATACCGCGATGTGACAGACAAAACACGACTTTGTCATAACGTCTCCCCGATGCCTAATTGTTGGCGAAATCAATCACTGGAAATATTAGCTGGCTAGTCGGGAGACATGGCTGGCGATGAGTCTTCTACGTGAAAACTGAGTTGACTATAAATCCAATATTTTAAAATGTCAACTTGCGATGCTGGCCCAGCAATATCTTAATTCAAGCAACTTGAGTTGTATGAGCCATTTTTCCTATCGATCTCCCTGTCCCAGAAACTTGATCAATACATGTTACGAATGGGTTTAACTATTAACCAAGACGGATATGATCCTCGTGGAAAGTTCTATTCTAGATACATCAGGGCGATTACTCTTAAATGTGGCGCGCTTCAATATTATCGCACTGCGTAAACGGTTTTCAGGCAGACCTATTCGGTCCCGGAAACAGAGTATTCAAAGCCTTCCGATTGTTATATTATGACCACGGTTTAGGCTTGCACTGGGCCCGCCAGCGAAAAATAGAGCAACCTCGGCCTTAGAGCGAAAACATTAGACCATGAAACTTGAAACGACATTCAATCCGACTGATTATCTGGGGCAATTGCATCAGGCACTTAATGACAACCTGCCGGACACCGTAATGAAGCTGGCGACCCGTCTGGCTGAACAGGACGCCTCCTTGCCCATCGCCGAATTGTTTTCGGCCACACAATGGCTTAGAGACTGCGGGCATTCCGATCAAGCCATCGCCTTGTACGGCTCATGGCTGGAGCATACCACGTCCCCCGTCGCATATGCCGTCCAATTCAATCTTGCGGTTTGCCTGAACGATACGAAAGACGATGTTGCAGCGGAAGCGGCTTACCGCCGCGCGCTCGAGCTGAATTCTGACTTCATCGAAGCGCACCTGAATCTGGGCACGCTGCTCGAACGGCACGGCCAATTTGAAGATGCGCTCGCCCTCTGGCGCAACGTTATTACGATTGCCCGACGCAAACCCGACATTGATCCCGTTCTGCACGTGCAAGCCTTGAATAATCTCGGCCGTTTGCTCGAATTGCTCAAACGCCTGCCGGAAGCTGAACAAATGCTGGCGCAAAGCCTGAAAATCGACCCGAAACAGCCGAAAGTGCTGACCCATTTTGTCCATTTGCGGCAGAAGCAATGCGAATGGCCGGTATATTGCGAAATCGACGGCGTAGCGCCGGACGACATGCAGCAAGCGACCTCGGCGCTTGCGATGCTGAGCGCCTCGAATGACCCGGCGCGCCAACTGGCCGCTTCGCGCAATTACGTCGAAGAACACGTCGATACCCATCTCAATCCCCTCGCCGATCCGAATGGTTACGCACATAAAAGGTTACGGATCGGCTATCTGTCGTCCGATTTACATGCGCATGCGGTCGCCATCCTGACCGCGGAACTCTTTGAATTGCACGACCGTACCAAGGTCGAAGTCTACGGCTTTTGCTGGAGCAGTGAAGACGGCTCGCCTATCCGGGCGCGCATCATCAACGCGATGGATCATTTCATCCGCATCGGAGAGATGAGCGATGAGCAGGCGGCACGTTGCATCCGCTCACATGAAATCGATATCCTGGTCGACCTGCACGGCTTGACGCAGGGCACTCGCCCGAACATCCTTTCCTGGCGTCCGGTGCCTGTGCAGATCACCTACTTGGGCTTTCCCGGCCCCACCGGCCTGCCTTGCATTGATTATGTGGTGGCCGACAAGTTCGTATTACCGCCGGAACTCGCTCCTTATTTCACCGAGCGCCCGCTGTATATGCCGCACTCGTTCCAGATCAACGACCGCCAGCGCGAGATCGGCCCGTGCCCGACCCGAGACGACTGCGATTTACCGAACGACGCATTCGTATTCTGCTCGTTCAACAATAATTTCAAGATTACCGAAGAGGTTTTCGAGACTTGGATGCGTATCCTGTCGCGCGTACCTGGTAGCGTGTTATGGCTAGTATCCGATCATGAATCGGTACGCAACAACTTACGCGCCAATGCGCAACGATTGGGCGTCGATCCGGATCGGCTGCTCTTTGCCGGACGCGTAAGCCCCGCCGCGTACCTAGCGCGCTATCAAGTCGCTGATTTGTTTCTCGATACGATACCGTTCAATGCCGGCACGACCGCCAGCGATGCGCTATGGGCCGGGCTTCCGCTGCTCACCTGCGTCGGCCGTACATTCTCCTCGCGCATGGCAGGCAGCTTGCTGATGGCCGTCGACTTGCCGCAACTGATCACCTACGACCTGCAAGAATACGAGGACAAAGCCGTGTATCTGGCCGGGCAGCCGGACCAAATCGCCGCGATGAAGCGTCAATTGCAAGAAAACCGTTTAAGCTGTTCGTTATTTGACAGTCCGCAGTTTGTGCGCGACTTGGAAAACATTTTTAAAGAGATCGCCGTGCAAACAACTCAAGAGATCAAACAGACACCAATAAACAATGTCCACAACGTGGATGTGCTCAACTTCATGCGCGCCGATTTCACCGGTATCGTCGAAGTCGGCTCCAGCAGCGGCGCTCTGGCGCGAGCTTATCGCAACATCAACCCGGCATGCAGTTATGTGGGAATCGAGATCGATGAAGACTACGCCGAAGCATCGAAACAGCATTGCACGGAAGTTATCTACGGCAATGTCGAAAAACTGCCGGACGAAACTTTCAGCAAGCTGGGTGACGCCCAATGCTGGGTATTTGCCGACGCGCTTGAGCATCTCTACGATCCCTGGCAATTATTAAGACGCATCAAGCAAAATGCCTGCTCCGGTGTTGAAGTGATCGCCTGCATCCCTAACGCGCAATACTGGGGAATCCAGTCCACACTCAATTCCGGCCGTTTCATTTATCAGGATTCCGGCTTGCTCGATCGCACCCATATACGCTGGCTGACCCGGATCACCATAATCGACCTGTTTAACGCCAACGGCTTCCAGGTTGTGGAAATGATTTCGCGGATTCTTCAACAACCCAGTGAAGAGATGATCGCCGGCATCCGGCAAATCGCAAGCGCATCCGGCGCCGATCCCGATATGGCGGTGCAGGACGCGATCCCGTTTCAATATGTCGTCAGGGCGGTCGCGGTTAACTGATACCAACCTATACTAAAAAAATACAACCGAACCTCTCCAATTTATGAATCAAGTCAACCTGTATCATATCGCCTATTCCCCGGAAACATTGCAATCAGTCCCTCCAGGATACGGGATATTAAACAACCTCGACTCAGAGCGGAATGACTGGCGCGAGTATTGGCCGATCAGAAACTTCTTGCTCGAAGAAACGCTGGACGATGACAGTTATTACGGCTTCTTCTCGCCACGCTTTCAGGAAAAAGTCGGCCTGACTCATGAACAGGTAACCGGGTTCGTGCAAAGCGCCAGCCCTGACGCAGACTTGGTTTCCTTTAGCCCGCAACCGGACATGGGTGCTTTTTTCCTTAATATTTTCGAACAGGAAGAACTGTTTGAGGCCGGTTTTACTGCGGCTAGCGAGGCATTCTTCCAGGCGATCAACATGCCTTTGACACTCGCTACGCTGGTCATGGATTCGCGGCAGATCATATTCAGTAATTACTTTGTCGCACGGCCTGCGTTCTGGCGCGAATGGCTGAATATCAACGAACAACTGTTCGCCATCTGCGAAGGTGCCGATGATAACGACTTGAAACAGGCGCTGCTACATGAAACACCCTATCCGGGCGCGGTGCAAAGAAAAGTATTCCTGATGGAACGCATCGCATCGGTATTGCTGACCGTGAATACCAAGTGGCAGGTACGCTCCTATAACACTTTTAATACGGCATGGTCGGCCAGCCGCCTGAACCAGTTCAAACTCGAAGCCGTGCTGAGCGATGCGTTAAAAATTGCGATGAAAGAACAGGGCTTCGCCGACTATCGCGACGCCTTTGCCACATTGCGCGACAGGCTACGCTAAACGCACTCAGCCCTGCCGGTATCCTCTTTTCCGCTTGATAGGCGGCTATACCGGTCAACGCCAAATTCTTAATATTACTTAACAACGATAGATGCTGAATATGGAAAATGCGATTGTCATTATCAATGTTGGAGACATCACTGCCGCCGAACATATAGCCAAAGACTTGCCGACATATACCGTTTATATTTTCGATCCGATGCTGTTCGACCTCGTCGCGGCCAGTAGCCTCAAAAATATCCAGCTTATCACCTGGGATAACTGCCCGCTCTATCATGAACTTGACGCCGATGCGCGCGCGACCGCATTCGCGCTGGAAGCTGAACTCGACCTGGCTGTCAGGGCTATTGTACCCGAAGTATCAATCGCTTCATGGCAGCACCTGAACCTGTATTATCTTTTTATGTCACTCAAATGGTATACCGCACTGTGGGATCAACTCGGTGGCCTATTTGCCCATAAAAAGGTGCATATTTTCATCTGCGACAATCCTGCCGCCTATTATTTTCACTCCTTCATCCCGTCCTTTTTGCTGTTGTGGTACCTGAAAAGCCATGAGATCGAGTTTTCGGGTTATAGCTACGGAGAAAAACCGGACAATACCGATCTGATACCGGACCTATCCGGCGAAAACAGCGATGACCATTTTGAGCAGATTTTAACTCATTTGCCGACATGCATGTACGACTTCAGTTATTTCGACCAAGAAGCCAGGGCAAGCGGAAAGACACTGATTAACATTGAGGCGAGATATTTCGCCACCCCGGTGCAGGCGCACAAGAATCTGGGCCTGATCAGCGCCGAACAAACAATTGCCGCTTTGCCGGAGGAAAGCCGGGAAAAAATCAATATCTTCTCGGAACAACTGGCGGCGACCCTGGATCGCTTTTTAAAGCCCTACATTGTCATACCGTTGTACCGTACACGCCAGATCGCATATATCAGCAATCTCTATCGCGCCCAGCTCGTTACCTATTATCAGCTTAACCGGCACTTCCAGCGTTCGAAGCCGTCAAAAATACTCTTGTCCGATCATGACGCTGGCTTTCACGGGCCTATTGTTTCTTTTGCAAAAGAAAATTTTCTACCCGTCTTATTATTGCCTCACGCCAAGACCAGCGCCGACATTGAGTTCAAATACGACAATATCGTAGCTTTAACCCACCCAATTCAGGGCCGAGACATTTTCGACGCCAACGGCAGGCACGTTATCAACGAGGCGATTATTTATCCCGAAACTTTCAGCAGCTCAAGCTTGACCAGCGAAGGCATCAAAACCGTTTCGCTACTGTTGAACGCGCAATCGCTGAACGGCATTTTCTACACCCGATGGGCCGACTATCTGGACGGTATCCGGAAAATTGTCGCGTGGTGTAAGGACAACGATATCGCATTAAAAATCCGCTGCAAGCCGAGTTACTCGATCATGACTCTGCTGGCCAGGGAAATAGGGCTCGATATTGCGACCTTGCACCAGAACCTGGCTGAATCAATGGATCAGCATGTCGAGAATTGCGACCTGTGCCTGATGTACGATACGCCGACGTCAGCGGCCCTGTATTTCCTCAAGCAATCGGTCCCTATACTCAATCCGGTCGTTAAACCGCTGTCGCCTGCGGAACTGACGATGGTCAATGCCAACGTCGTACCGCAGGAGAGCGTCGATGCGATTTTGCGTAGATTGAAAGGATTCAAGTCCAATCCCATGAACTTTTCCTCATTCCGCAATACGCAATTCAGGAATTACATAGAGCTGTTCCAGCATGTGCGGCCGCTCCGGACGCATTTGTAACGTTAGAATTACCGCCTGAATGTGGGCGCCGGATTGGTATCGCTGCCAATCACCCCATGGGCCTGCAAATGGCGGGCAAAATCCAGCAGCAAATAGTCGTTGTAACGGCGGGCGTAAATCTGCGCACCGAACGGCAATTGAGTAGGACCAGTAAATACCGGCAAGTTCATCGTCGGCACTCCGCACAAGGTCCAGATCAGGCAGTTGTCGGGACGGTCGCAGGAGTCCAGGCCTTTCAGGGCTTCGCCGCCGGTAGAAAGGTCTATGATGATGTCGTAACGCTGCTTCAGAATATCGTCGAGTTCATGAGCCAACGCGGTCTGTGCCGCAAACGCTTGTTGGTATTGCTCCAGCGTTACCTGGTTCCCTCTCTGGACGATGTCGTACATGATCGAACTGACCAAAGTCTGGGCGACGAACTCTTCCTTGAAATAATAGGCCAGTGAACGGTCGTAAATCGTCGTGTGTATTTCATGCGCGTCCTGAAACGATGCGGGTAGCACAACATCTTCAATTTCCAGTTCGGGAACCGTGGACAGACGGGAACCGAAGTCGAGCAGCGCCTGCTGTGCATAGTCTTCCGCGCAATCCCATTTCGGGCCGCGCAGCAAACCGACACGCCAAGGACGCTCGCCCCGGGTTTGGCGGGCAGGATCATTCAATATTGCATGGGCAATCGGAAAATCGATGCCGTGCACACGAATCGTATCGAACAACAGCGCCAGATCGTCGACACAGCGCGCGAACACGCCGACGCTATCCAAAGAGTCGGTCGTCTTCAACATCGCGGTGCGCGGCACCAGCCCGAACGACGGCTTAAAACCATACACGCCGCAATAACTGGCCGGACGAATGATAGAGCCTGCGGTCTGGGTGCCCAACGCCATCGGCACCATATGCGCGGCAGTCGCCGCCGCCGAACCGCTGGACGAAGTACCGGGAATATAGTCAAGATGATGCGGATTGCAGGTCGGGCCGGGAGCATGCACCGCAAATTCGGCGGTCACAGTCTTGCCGAGTATCACTGCATCGGCCATGCGCAGGTAATGCACGACGCGCGCGTCATTGCCAGGCGTGAAATCCTTCCAGATCGGGCTACCCATCTGGGTCGGCATATCGGCTGTGTTGAAAATATCCTTAACCCCGATCGGCACGCCGCACAATTTTCCGCCTTGGCCGGATGCCAGTTTGCGGTCGGCTTCTTCCGCCTGCTTGAGCGCCAGTTCCGGTGACAGATAAGTCCATGCGTGAATGTCGGCCTCATGTTGCGCTACGCTGTCGAGACAGGAGCGGGTTATTTCGGTCGCGCTGACCTCCCGTGCCTGTAACAGGTCGATTAATTGCGTCGCTGTGTATTCGGATAATTGCTTCATCTCGGTTTGTGCATTCATGATTTCACCTGCGAGCTACGATAGCTTTCGATTGCTGCACTGAATTTTTCATCGGTCAATGTTGCGATGCCCAGATCGCGCCGGTGTTGCGCCATCACCGCGTCAAACTCTTCATTGCTAAACCCGGTAATTTCCAGGTACCAGTCGAGCGCGGGCGGGCGCTCGGTGTCGCTTTGCTTGGCCAGTTCAAACGCTTCTTCGCGCGTCAGTAAACCGGCCCGCACATCGACACTGGCGTGATCGGTGCCGCGCCCGAAACCGCGCTTCAGGAACTTGGCATAGTCATGCACGCCCGCCATTTTGCATTCGACGCTTTTGTAATGCTTATAAGTGCCTTCCACCTTGTCTTCGCGCCAGCCGTAAACATCGCGTACAAACTCCATCTGGCGCTCATCGTCCCAAAAGATGAAGTCGCCAAGATGGATGCCGACCACGCCGACCGCTTCAATTTCTTCAACAGAAGGCAGGCGGAATGCGGCCATTTCGCGCAGGCTGATGCTGTCGCAAACCATTTCTTCCGGGTAGCGTTTGGCCGAGACTTTAGTGAAATAGTCGCGGTCGAATTTGCGTACCGGATTGCGGTGCGTGGCCCGGCCGGATGTTTCGGCGATCGACTCGCCCCAGATCATCAGCGGAATCTTGTATTTGACCGCAATCTGCATTGGGAATGCACCGACACCGGAATGGCAATGCCAGCAGGCGTCGCCGATCTTGAACAACGATTGACGCGCCAAACGGTTAACCAGCGAACGGCTGGGTGAAAACATGATATGGTCGACATCGAACTGTTCCAGACAATTCTGGAGATTGTATTTTCCGGTTTCACTAAACCAGGTATGGCTGAAAGTCACGGCCAGCGCGCGCATGCCGTAAACCTTGGTCAACACATGAAGCTGGAAGGTGCTGTCCTTGCCGCCGCTGATAGGGATAATGCAATCGTACTCATTGTTCAAGCTTTTGTAATAATCGAGCAATTTCGCCAACTCTTTTTCGCGCTCAACCCAATCGATACGGATTTTTTGTTCCGAAGACTGGCAAGCCTGGCAAATGCCCATCTCGTCAAACTGCATGCCCTCGTTCGATTCCGGCATGCAGCAGCGGGCGCAGTAGCGCATTTCAGGAAAAAGAGGCTGTCCGTAACTAGTAGTATTCATATGAGACCCATTTATTAGCGTGATTCATTCTTTACATTCTGATCGGAGAATGTTGGTGGTATTAAAGCGGATAATTTGATAATTTCAGGGTGAGGCAATACGCAGGGCGGTGCCCACGGCGGAATCGAACAAATGACTTTGCGCCCCGCCGCCAACGCTGTCACCATTGCATAAGTCTGGCAACCGGCTACCAACGTCGACCAAGCCAGCGATTCGGCTAAAGTCGGAGCGCAATCGAGCATAATGTTCGGATTTCCTTGTTTGCGAATCCATTGATCGTATTTGCCGGTTGGATCGGATGGATGCGGCCGCAAGCGAATCTGCACGTCTTTCCCCAATTGCAGACAATGCAAATTTTCAACAAAATAGTCGAGCGCGGCAAACTCGCCGGCCAGCTCGGAATCTCCCCAGGCCTGCCGTATCGGCTCCAGCACATACAGCAACCTGTCGTCCGCTTCCGGTGTTCCGGACTGTTCGATTCGCTCGACTTCGCTGACCAGATAAGCAAGATAAGCATTGGGTTGTTGCACAATTTTGATATTCGGAAATATGGTTTCAGCCATTTCTCGGGCATAAGCATCGCTGACCCAGATTTCATCGGGTAAAACTTCATGTCCATCCCGGATAAAACGCTCCCGGTAATTAGTCCAGTGGTCGATCACCGCAATCGACTTGATGCCGAGTTGGCGTGCCAAACGCCGGGCATCGTGTTCGACATGACTGGCCCATCCTGTCCCGCTCAGCAAGGTTTTAGAACCGGCGACCGCATCGGCCAGCTCGGTTTGCGGATGTTTTCCATATTCCTGTTTCCACAGCGTCAAAGCAGGCCCGGCTAGACAGGGAATAATATTGGGGTGGCCGCTTGTCCTCAGCCAAGCGAAAATATGGTTGGCGGCCCCTGCATCATGGGCGACAACGGCGACTGGAGCGTCTAAGGCAGCGTACACGGGGAATTAAACCTTGCGAAATAAAGAATATCTTCCGGCTTGCCATCGACCAGCTCTTGCGCGACCCTGATCCCGTCCGGCTGCATTCCGGCGCTCTCCATGATGCGCACCATTGCGCTATTGCAACGCAAGGTTCCGCCGGTCACTTTCCTGATGCCCGACCGGAACAGGTGCGCCATCAGCGCCACCCATGCATCTTTCCCCAGGCCTTTCCCCTGAGATTGAGTTCCTATCAATAAACCGATATCGGCCGTTTGATGGACCGATGAAACATAGGCGGTCATAGTGCCGGCCAATTGTCCGTCGTAAATAATGGCCATGAATAAATTATCGCTGTTGTGGAATGACGCCAGATAGTCGCGGCAGTTGTCGGCGCTATGGCTGCGAAAGCGCTGATTGCTGTATTTCATCAGTTCCGGATCGCTTAGCCAATCGATATAACGCTGGGCAATATCGGCTTCGGCAAACGGCCTTAGCGTCACTAATTGCCCTGTCAATCGCAAGTTAAGATGTTGCACTTGATTTTTCTCCGCTTCTTTTTCAACAAGGCTTGTAATATTAGTGAGAGCAAAACAGCGTGAATCCGTGCAGTAAAAATTACCGTCGGCTGAACAGGTTTATGCTCACAGCGACTGCAATTCGGCCTTATTCAACAAGACTTTCTTGATCGCCGCGACGAAATCATCGATATCACTTTCGAGCAGCGGCTCACGCATTAACGGAGTATAGATCAGTTCTTCCTCGTACATGCGCTCCACCACTGGGCAGATGCCATGCTTATAATTGTAGTCGACCTCAGGATTCATGCTCCACGGAAAGCCAGGCGTTCCGAACGCGACCTTTTTCTGGTACATCGGCGCCAGATACAGCGGCCTGACATAGGCTTCGACCCAGCCGGTTTGTTCCCAGATTTCAGGCAGAGGCAGTTCCGCATTGACCGCTTTGACGAACACATTGCGCGCAATGCCGGTCACTTTGGCGTCGTATTTAACCGGATATAAATAATAAGCATGCTCGGCGCCGTCGGCGATCTTGGCCGCGGTCAATCCTGCAATCGAGGCCAACTGCTCGCCGAAATAGGCCGCCAAGCGTTGGCGATGCGTCAAATAGCCGTCCAGGCGGTCAAGCTGGGCACAACCAATCGCGGCTTGCAATTCAGTCAGCCGGTAATTCGATCCCATCATGTTGGTCAGGTCTTCGACCTGCTGGGCTTCGATCAGGTTTTCGCCGTGATTGCGGATCAATTGGCAACGTTGCGCCAGTCGTGCGTCATTGGTCACCAGCATGCCGCCTTCGCCGGTATGGATATGCTTGTGGTAGTTAAGGCTGAAACCGCCGATATCGCCTATCGCGCCGACCGGCTTGCCCTTGTAATGAACGCCCGGCGCTTGGGCCGCGTCTTCAATGACTTTAAGCTGGTGATGCCGTGCCAGTTCCATGATCGGGTCCATATCGGCGGCTTGCCCGAAAATATGCACCACCATGATGGCCTTGGTGCGCGGAGTAATGCAGCGCTCAATGCTGGCGGCGCTTATATTGAATGTGTCCGGGTCGATGTCGGCAAAGACCGGGATGCCACCGTAGAACAGGATCGCGGTCGCGCTGGCCGACATCGTGTACGGAGACACGATCACTTCGTCGCCCGGAGCGATCCCGATCGCGCCGACAGCGGTCATCAATCCTGTGGTCCAGGAGTTAATCGAAATCGCATGTTTGAAACCGTATTTGTCGGCCCATTTGCGCTCGAACTCCTGAACCTTGGAACCGCCCAGCCATTGCGGGCCGGGACTGCCGAAAAAGCCGGACAATACGCCGCTGTCCATGACTTCGATTACCGCTTGTTTCTCGGCCTCGCCCATTGTGCGCCGAACCGGAAACGCCTGAGCCCGTGTGGCTACGCCACCTGCAATTGCTAATTCAGCCAAAACTATCTCTCCTTCATCATTATTCTGTAGTCAACGAAGCTATCTCTATACAGCTTCCGCCTTCCGACTCCGACAGATTGACGGCTTCAACGGTCAAGGCCGTCAGCAGCGCGGTATGCACATCGCAGCTGGACTCTCCGATCCGCCCCAACGCAAGTTGCAGCGCTTCATCGGCCATTCTGTCCATGGCTTCCATCCCCCTGGCGGATTGAGCCTCCGGTTCGCCGGGAATCGTATAGCCGGCGTAATGCGGATCGTCCCGAACCGGCGTGTAAGTGATTTTTCTCCCGCCCAGCGCCAGTTCGCAGAACGCACGGGTGCCGATCACGCGCAATTCAAAACAGGTAAAAGCCGTCTGGTCGGTAGCAATCATGGTCAGATGAAACTGCTTCCCTGCCGCATCGGCAAAGACGATCTGCGCATCGAGCGCACGATCTTTGCCGCTTGACCAAAGCGCCTCACCCGGTTCCAACGGCGAACCTAAGGCCCTTGCTTTAACCGGTTTGGCGTTACACAGGAAAGCGACCAAATCGATCATATGCGAGCCGTTATTGGAAATGCCTTTACCGTAGGTACCGACAATGCGCTGAATCGGGCCGAACTCGCCTTGGCTCAAGCTATCGCGCAACCGGCGCATGCTGGGATCCCAATGGCGGGAGAAATTAACCACCGATTTGATGCCTGCCGCATCGATCTCGGCAACCAGCTTCCTGCTTTCGGCCAGCGTCGACGCGAGCGGTTTTTCAATTACCAATACCTTGACGTTGGCCGCCAGCGCCGCTTTAACCACTGACCAACGCGCCGCGCTGGAAGTGGCGATGACCGCCACATCGACCGGATTCTCGGCAAACAACCGGTCCTGATCGGTATAGGCCCGAGCGCCCCAGCGCTGCGCCGCTTGCTCGGTTTTTTGTATGTTTTGATCGCAAACCGCAACCAAGCAGGCATCAGGATGCTTCGAAAATCCGGCCGCATGAGTCAGGGATACCGATGGTTGCTGAACAAACGCATCCCATTGCGCGCCGATCAGGCCGCAACCGATGATTGCCACATTAACGGGAGTTTTTTCAGCCATCACTTAGTTCTTTAATTTATTCATGCTGTAGCGCAACACCAGTATCGTCATCGCGCGCAGTATCTTGTAATTCGCCGCGAATTTACGTGCGAAACGGGGTTCATCCTGGCGGTCGCGTGTAAGGATCGGCATCTCGATATAACGACAGCCGTTAACCAAAGAACGCACTGCGAGCTCGGTGCCTATCGATTGAAAACTATCGAAATGACCGGCTTTGTTGAAAAGATCGAGCGAATAACCTTTCATTCCGCACAAAGGATCGGAAATATTCCACAGACATTTGGTGCAGTAGGCGAAAATCACTTCGCCGATACGCTGGTAGCGGTCGCGCACGCCAAGCACCAGTTCGTAATCCTGATTCAGGTAGGCGATCAACTCCTGTAATTGCGCCGGATTATGCTGGCCATCGGCATCGATTGTGATCGCATACGCGCAGCCCAAAGCTGCGGCGCGGGCGAAGCCTGAATTAAGAGCGCCGTCGTAGCCACGATTTTGCTGATGAGTGACCACTTCAGCGCCAGCCTCACGCGCGAGCGCCGCCGTCGCGTCACTTGAACCATCGTCGACCACGATTGGAAGACCGTATTCTTTGACCCGCGCCAGTACCGCACCTATCGTAGCCGCCTCGTTCAAGGCAGGAACGATGATCGCTATGCGAGATCGTTCCATTTCAGGTACTCCCCGGATTTAAGATCGCGTGAAAGCCGTTTGCCCACTACTTGCGTGATCAACGCGGGGGAAATCGCGTCGGCCGGGCAAGGGCGCAATATCGTCAAATGGTCGCGCGTCAATTCAGTACCGGCACTTAGATCCTGCACCAAACGGATTGAGCGCCGTTGCAGTACGGCAGTCTCGACTTCGTTTGCCTCAATCCGCTTGATGCCGTTACCCAGCGCATGGTCAAGTTCGCGGGTCGCCTCGACCATAGCACGCCAAGCACCTGGACTCATCGAGAAGCCGTGATCGGGACCGTCGCGCCCGATATCGTCGGTAAAGTGCTTTTCTATCATCCGGGCACCGAGCGCAACAGCGCCCAGCACCGTGCTATGGCCGAGCGTATGGTCGCTCAAGCCGAGCACCATGTCGGGATACATAGCACGGTAACTTTTCAGCACATTCAGTTGGATGTATCGAAAGTTCTCCAGATTGGCCGTGTAATTGGTATTGCATTGCATCAGCGCGATTTGCGGATTGATGGCCAATGCGGCATCGACCGCCCGATGCACGTCGTCCATGTTGGAGGCGCCGGTGGCGATAATGTAGGGCTTCTGCTTGGCCGCAATATGTTCGATGATTTCCAGCCAAGTAATGTCACCTGAGCCGATCTTGAATGCCGGCACATAAGGATCGATATGATCGACCAGTGCCTTATCGTAAGGACTGGTGAAAAAACAGATACCCGCCTTGTCGCACGTTTCTTTCAGTGTCGTGGTCCACATCAAGGGTACGCTGGCGTCCTGATAGACCTCAACAACGCTTTTTTTCCACTTGGACTGATGCGATTTTTGTTGGCCGAGCGCCTTGAATCCGGCATCGCTGACAATCGTATTGGCTTTGAAATGCTGGAATTTTGCGGCATCGGCACCGGCCTCGGCGGCCATGAAGATCAAATCCTTGGCGCGCTCCAGGTCGCCGTCATGGTTTGCTGCAATATCTGCAATGAAATAGGTCGGATAGGCATCGCCTATCAGTTTACCGGCTATGTTCAAGACGCGATCAGGCTTATTCAAGGTATTGACTCCGTATTAAGATAATTTCATCAATGAGTTTAGGTAAGCGCAGGCCGAACTGCTGTTCGAATCGGGTGCTATCCATGCGCATGTCTTTTGGTCTATGCGCCTTCAATGAGGGCATTTCATTCAAATGGATACGCCGCATGGTCTGGCTGGGCAAGCCCAGCTCTTCCGCCAATGCGTAGGCAAAGTCTGCCTTGCTCAAGCCATCGTGCGCTCCTAGATTAAAAACACCGAGCGGACGCTGCTGCACTGCAAGTTCAATCATATCGCACAGGGTCGGACTTGAGAGCGGAGAAAACAGGACATCCTCGAACACCTGCAACGGCAAGCCCTGTTGCAAGTTCTGATAAATCCAGTCGCTGAAACTGACTCGCTTGGTACAGCGGCTGCGTCCGAAAAAATTGGTCCGCAAAATGGTCGAGGGAACACTCGATGCCGCAATTTCCGCTGCGACCTTGGAAAAGGCGTAGCTGTTGCGGATCATGACCTCAGACTCCCTATGCGGGCCGGGCTCGTCATAGAGCTGATCGGTCGATATTTGTATTAAATGACAACCGGGAGATTCCTGTTTAATCCCGCCACATAGGTTTTGGACTGTAACGACATTAAGCAGGTAGGCGCTATGAGGGTCTAGCTCGCAGGTATCGACATTGGTCAATCCCGCCAGGTTGATAATGCAATCGGGTTGATATTGCGCCAGCATAGCGGCTGTTTCAGCATAGTTGCAAAGATCAGCCTGCACCTGCGCCGTAGCGTGAAATCCATGTCGTGTTACCGTATGTCCGCACGCTTCGAGCGCCGGCACTAAAGCACAGCCGAGTAATCCGGTCGCGCCGGTAACGAGTATGTGGGTAGTCAAAGTTTTTTAACAAAAATGAATGGAAGCGGTAAGTATTATAGTACTACTTGAAAATATTTTTATGTTCTGTGACAAGCCGGCTACCAACTATTGTACCCATTGCAGTTGTCGGCTCCAGGCTTCATATGTCCCGTTTCGTTAAAGCTGCACGTGAGGCCTCGACTTAGGGAAGCGCTGATCAAATCGATTCCGCTCATGGTTCGACAAGCTCACCACGAACGGAATCAACAACTTACCGTTCATCCTGAGCCTGTCGAAGGACTTAATCAGCGCTTCCTTAGGGGATAACTAAAATTTCATTATCTAACAGGCTAGGGACAACACTTTATGCCACAGGATTTCTTTTGAACGATCATTTGTCTTTACCATAAAAAATGGAAGATGGGCCATGCAATGAAACCTGGCCCAGTCATTTCTATTGGATGTCGCCGTTTTTCTTCAGCGCTTCGTACATCAATTCCGCCCGCGTCCAATCTTCCGGCGTATCGATATCCTGCACCATATGTCTCGGCAGGACATAGGCCATCGAGTCGGTGGAAAAGAATATTTTTTCGCTCAAATAAGCCTCGGCCGAACCCCAATAGAACTGGCCTGCATCCTGATACGCCTCTTCTAAGTCTTGTGAGCGGGTCATATAGTTTTTCGGTTCAAACATTTCAACGAATCCTGTCGGCTTGACCTTGAACGCCCGCTGGATCGGAAACGGAAAAGTGGTTGCGCTAAAAACATACCCGGAAACCGCTTTCCGGATCAACAAATCATAAGCATTTTGCAGGGCGTCGGCCTGAATGAACGGTGCTGTCGCATAAATGCAGCAGACATTATCGACTTTGCCGATATGCTCCTGCACCCATTCGACCGCCTGCTTGATAACAGGAACAGTAGTCGCATGATCGTTCGCCAGTTCTGCAGGACGCACAAAAGGTGTCTCTGCGCCACATGCATTGGCAATCTCGCGGATTTGCTCATCATCGGTACTGACAATGACATGATCAAATAAGCTGCAAGCCTTAGCGGCCTTGATCGAATACGCGATCAACGGCTGACCGCAAAAATCACGGACATTTTTTCGCGGAATTCTCTTGCTGCCACCCCTGGCAG
Source organism: Methylobacter sp. (assembly GCF_036845245.1). NCBI lineage: Bacteria > Pseudomonadati > Pseudomonadota > Gammaproteobacteria > Methylococcales > Methylococcaceae > Methylobacter > Methylobacter sp. Next base: position 2,679 of record NZ_DAIUEH010000013.1, on the reverse strand, counting down.
GGATAATTGCGATATTCATCTGACTAACCTCACGAATGATTCATGTATTCACTAATCAAGACTCATATCCTTGCGCGACCAGCTTGCGCAAGCCCTCCACATCGAGCATGTCGGTATTGGTGCCGGAGCTGTATTCAAAACCGCCTATAACCGGTTCGCCTATTTCGCCCAAATTGTTGCAAGCAAAGTCGGGCCGCGAGGTGAAAACTATTGAAGGCTTGATTACGAAATGGTCGTGGAATGCCAGCGTCAGGTGCGAATCATCGAACGGACACATCACTTCATGTAATTTCTCGCCGGGGCGAATGCCGACTATCTTCATCGGCAAACCTGGCGCCATTGCATTGGCCAACCCGATCACTGTAGCCGACGGAATTTTCGGAATAAAGATTTCGCCACCATGCATGCGTTCAAAATTTTTGATGACAAAGTCGACACCTTGTTGCAGCGTAATCCAAAAACGGGTCATGCGCTCATCTGTGATAGGCAACTCAGTGGCACCGTCATCGAGCAATTTTTGGAAAAACGGAATAACCGATCCACGAGAGCCGACCACATTGCCGTAGCGCACAACGGAAAATCGTGTCTTCCGCTCACCCACCATGTTATTGGCCGCCACAAACAACTTATCTGATGCCAGCTTAGTCGCGCCATACAAATTGATAGGGTTCGCCGCCTTGTCGGTAGACAGCGCGATAACTTTTTCGACTCCTGACGCCAGAGCAGCCTGAATCACGTTTTCCGCGCCGTAAATATTAGTCTTGATGCATTCCATCGGATTATATTCAGCTACCGGCACATGCTTCAGCGCCGCCGCATGAATCACATAATCGACGCCATCCATCGCTTGCTTCAGACGCGACTGATCGCGCACGTCGCCGATGAAATAGCGCATCTGTGGCGCATTGAATGTCTGCGCCATATCGTACTGTTTCAGTTCATCACGTGAATAGATGATGACCTTTTTGGGCTGGAAGCGCCCCAAGATGGTTTTTACGAACTGCTTGCCGAACGAGCCAGTGCCGCCGGTTATGAGGATAGTTTTATTGTTGAGCATTGGGTCTTCCATCCAAAATACTAAATTATATAGATCAACATAAAAAAAGACGACAAAACCTTTCAGTCTTGCCGTCTTCTTAAAAACAACCGGTTTACAATGTTATGATGCTAAGAACCCGTTTTTGGTAGGATCTTGAGCATTTACCAATGACGATTGTTCACCGACCCCCGCTTGAAGAGTGCTTGAAGATTGGCCTGCGTTAGTAATCAGATTTCCGTTACTATCAAATTGCTTCAATGTATCGACTATTCCTCCTACATTAACAACAGCTTGACTTCCTGCCGTCGATTGCGCACCGGACAAGAGACTTGCCATCGGATTGGCAGGATCGCTTCCTGTACCGGATTGCGAATCATCAAATGATGCGATCGCTTGAGTCAAGCCACTCACTTGAGTCCGCAGATCCTGGTTCTTGTCTGCAACAAACCAGACATCGGCCATATCGTGGCTAGCTTGATCGGCAGTCTCGTAGCTGGATTTTAGGCCAATCAAGTTACCATTATCCTTGATGGTAGTCGTTTCGGCAGCTAGATTAAGCTTGGTGATATTTAAAGAATCAAGTGTCTGCATTTCACCATCTTGACTAATACCATCAGAGTTTTTATCTACCCAAACTTTTAGGTTAGCCCATTCCGCATCGTCTTTAGAGATTGAACCGTCACCGTTACTGTCCAGTTCGCGCAAGGCAACATAACCATCGCTAGCCTTCTCACCATTAGCAAGAGTCGTAGAGCTTCCAAAAAGTTCGGAACCGTCGTTGATCTTGCCATCATGATTGCGATCCAAAGCTAGAAGACCATCTGATGAAGAAGCCCATCCAGTATTAACTGCCTTACCTGTTGCAAATAAATCAAACTCTGTGCCTGCTGAAATGCTGAGCGTTTTGACACCATCGTTATTCAAATCCAATACGATAGGCGTACCCAAATGCAAATGTGATATTTGAGTAGTCGATAGAGCTGAGATCTGAGTCGTTGTCAACGCTTCAACCTGACGAGTGCTTAGAGCCTCAACCTGACTTGTAGTCAACTCGACGATATTCGCAGTACTCAACGCCACTATTTGACTGGTCTTCAACGCTCGCAAATCGGCCGTCTCCAGCGCAACCGCCTGAGACGTGGTCAACGCCGCGATCTGGGCCGTAGTCAGCGCCGCCGCTTGCGCGGTGGTCAACGCGACAATCTGCGAAGTTTCTAATACTGCAATATTGGCAGTCGCCAACGCCGCAATCTGGCTGGTTTTCAACGCCACCAAATCGGTCGTTTCCAACACGTTCGCTTGGGTGGTGGTTAACGCCGCAATCTGGGCTGTGGTCAACGCCGCCGCTTGCGCGGTGGTCAGTGCGACAACCTGAGAGGTCGTCAACTCGATCAGCTGAGTGGTGCCCAAGGCTGCAATCCCGGAGGTGCTCAGGGCCGCGATCTGTACAGTTTCCAACAGCGCGAGATTGGCTGTGGTCAAAGCCGCAACCTGGCCGCTCTTCAGCGCGGCTATATCGGCCGTTTCCAGTATAACCGCCTGGGTTGAGCTCAACGCCGCGATCTGGGCCGTGGTCAACGCCGCTGCTTGTGCGGTGCGCAACGCGACAACCTGAGAGGTGGTCAACTCGATCAGCTGGG